>CAZOEW010000007.1:17682-20848 GCA_964578935.1 uncultured Desulfobacterales bacterium
GATAAAGATCCATTCCTTGACACCCCGGGATCAAGTCGCTATATTCCCCATCAAACGGGATGGATTTTCCTTGCGGTGCCTCTTCGGGCATATGGCAAAGCACAGAGGATGCCGCTGCAGGCAAGCCTGGAAACGGTTGGATTCCAGTGCTGTCAATTGTTCGTGTGAGGATGACGTTTTATTCACTATCTATTTTTTCATGTATATCTTCAAACCGAGTTTCCAACTATCTGGAATCGTTTCAGGTGTAATCTGAGATTTACAGGTTTTCTTCATGGAAGGGGTTTGGAAAATTAACGGTTATGACTTTAAATAGTGAGGTGTAAGAGCTGATTATGATGAATGTTATTATCCAGACTCTTGGCGGGCTGGGTTTATTTATTCTTGGAATGTCCATGATGACCGATGGTCTTCAGATGTCGGCCGGCGACAGAATTAAAAAAATACTGAGTGCTGTTTCATCCAACAGAATAATCGGATGCGCCACCGGCGCCGGCGTTACCGCTATCGTTCAGTCTTCTTCTGCAACGACGGTTATGCTGATCAGTTTTGTGGGAGCTGGAATGATGTCTCTCCAGCAGGCAGTGGGTGTGATTCTCGGAGCGAATATAGGTACAACGCTAACAGCCCAGATGATTGCTTTTAAACTGGCAAACGCGGCTCTGCCGGCTATTACCATTGGTGTAATTTTAAAATTTTTTTCCAAAAGCCGGCAACAGAGATATATCGGAGAGGTGATACTTGGGTTTGGTTTACTGTTCTTCGGCATGACGATTATGAAGGAGGGACTTGCGCCGATTAAGGGGGATCCTGCGTTTGTCAGTTTTTTCACACAGTTTGATCCCGGGACACTCAGTGGACTGCTCTTGTGTGTATTGACCGGTGCGATTCTGACAATGATGGTTCAGTCATCCTCTGCAACTGTCGGGCTAACCATGACACTGGCAACCCAGGGACTTTTAACATTCCCGGCGGCAATGGCTCTTGTGCTTGGTGAAAATATCGGAACCACAATTACCGCCGAGCTGGCGACGATCGGTTCATCCAATGTTGATGCACATCGGGCTGCCAGGGCCCATACCATGTTTAATGTAATTGGCGTCGGTCTTATGGTAGCTTTGTTTCCTTATTTTGTCCTGGTCGTTGAAAAAGTAACCGGAATTCTAGGAGCCGGGCCTGTCGACCAGATACTGGATGGCGATTATGCCAATGTGCCAAGGTATATTGCAAACGGGCATTCCATTTTTAATATTATTAATGCGATTATTTTTCTGATTTTTCTGCCATGGCTGATTAAGGTGGCAATTTTTCTTTCTCCAAAAATGGAGGCGGAAAAAGATATTTTACGTTTGCCCCAATTTGACGACCGGTTTCTGGATACCCCGATTGCGGCTCTGGCAAGAGCAAGGAGTGAAGTCGTTCGGATGGCGGATGTCGCAATGGAAATGTTTGGGAATACACTTCAGAGCTTTGAACGACGGGATTTAAAGGGTTTGAATAGATGGCGCAGATATGAAGAGCACCTTGACGCCGCCCAGAAAGAGATTAACACCTATTTGACAAAAATTTATCAGGGCGATGTCAACCAGTCCGAGGCCAAAGAGATATCGAGTCTGATGCGCATGACGAACAATATCGAGAGGATTGGGGATTCAATTGAAAATGTTGCATTGATGGTTGAAAATAGTATTGAGAACAAAATGGAGTTTTCACCGTGGGCTGTTGCGGACATAAAAAATATTTCTTTCCAGGTTGTTGCCTTTATTAAGCTTGTTACGGAAGGGATGCAGCATATGACTCCCCGTTTCATGGAGCGGGCTCAGGAAATTGAAGATAATATTGATTTTATGCGTGAAGAGATGCGGCAGGAACATATCAATCGACTTCGTTCCAATCAATGCGAAACAGATTCCGGGCTTTTGTTCAGCGATATGCTTTCAAATTTTGAGAAAATGGGAGATTATTGTTACAATATCGCCCAGGCAGTCGCCGGCATCAAATAGGGTGACCTTCATTCCAGAATCATTTGCCATGAAGTATCCGGTTTTTCCCATGGCCATCACTGAAAGCTGTCTGAACGTGTTGAGATCCAATCCTTATTTTTTTTAATGGCTTCTTACCGGATGGGGGTGCGGATTTTAAAACCCGGTTCCAGCGCTGTATTCGACTTTGTAATGAGCACGGTTGATGTTGTCTTTTCTGTATGAAGTACGATGAGTGATCCAACATCAACTTTTTTTACAATTTCATCGAGATTTTCTTCGTAATAGATACTGTATCTCTGTCCAGGCCGTATCCCATCCTGTTCACCTTTATTGATAAAAGCAATGGTATTATCTGCAAATATCCGTTTATGCGTTTCGGTAACCAGGATTTTTCCGTCGATGCCTTCAGGGCTTTCAGTTAATGTAATTTTGGGTGAGCGCCTTTTGTATGGCATCAGAAGATCTCCAATATTGATCTCTCGAAATGCACTGGTTACCCGGCCTTCAGCTATCATGGGATCGTTCTGCAGTATTTCAGTAATTTCCACGACGCCTTTTATGTTGTGCTGCATGCCGATGTATTTTTTGGATATGTCATCCATTATTGGATTTTCCAGTATTTCAAATATCGAATAAAGACTTCCGGGAATAAGCGCGTTCGGCGTATTTTCTTTCTGCTTGAGATAGACAGTATCATCTTTGCTGATCATCGTTTTATCACCTTTCATTTTAAAGATATACGCATCGGAATCAGCAGACTTCTCTCGGATAAATCCGATATTGTCAATGTTTGTGTATTCAAAGAACGGGGACTCTTTTTCCGGCTTTTTGTCGACAAGTTCAGATTGTTCTATTTCTGATTTTTTCTCTGTTACCTCGGCAGGTGGTGCAGTAAGAGGGGAGGGTTCATGAATTTCACCTGGAGCTTCGATTGCAGCAAGGGGTTCCTCTTCGGTGACCTGCGTAATTACAATGACTCCATCCTTTTTATAGATACGGATTCGGTTGCCCGGGTAGATCAGATGGGGGTTTAAAATCTGGTTGTTTTTTGACCAAAGCTCCGGCCATAACCGTGGGGAATCAAAAAAGTGCTTTGAAATATCCCAAAGTGTATCGCCTTTTTTAACCGTGTAGTAGAAGACGGTCTCCTGGTCGATTTCGGAGGTCTTTCCTTCTTCAGA
>CAZOEW010000007.1:20948-37377 GCA_964578935.1 uncultured Desulfobacterales bacterium
GTCTCTCCCTCTGCAGAAACAGCGTCTGCCTGCTGTTCAATGTTGGAGGTCTCTCCCTCTTCAGAAGCAGTGCATGGTTGAGTTGAGAAAAATAACAAGACAAATGTGCATAGGAGTGTTATAGCGCTTAATCGAATAATGGAAAGCATAATTTGCCCCTGTTTATTTAGGTGATTAATATTCAAAGATCGTCAAAGTAAAAGATTCATACCCTTTATAATAATTATCTGTCAAGCCTTTCAGCACATTATCTTCATTTTTATAATTTTCTTGACATATCAGTAGAAAATATTTAGTAACAATGTTACCAAGCGGCAGGCCATACAATCGCTGCCATTGTCTGCATGATTTGAAATATCGATTCTGATTTATAGGCAGAGCAAATAAAACCTTGCTGTTTATCAACCTGGTGTTTGTTTTTTTTGCGGCAGTGTTTTGAAAAATTACGATGGTTTTGATTCGTATTGGATGGTAACATTGTTTCGGTTTTTGTGTTCATGCCATGTTGATTTGGGAAATGATTATTCAAGAACGGAGTATAAAATGAACTGGTTTTTTGACATCATTAGATCTTCCATTGGTAAAAAGATGATGATGGCGTTTACCGGGCTGGGTTTTTGTATTTTTCTCACCGGGCATCTTATCGGAAATTTAACGATTTATAAAGGTAAAGACGCCTTTAACGCCTATGCGGAGAGACTTCATTCCCTCGGTCCGCTCATCAAAGCCGCAGAGATCGGGCTCCTGCTTTTTGCGGTTGTTCATGTTCTGAGCGGCACCTTATTGTTTGTCGGTAATCTTTATGCAAGGCCACAGAGGTATGTCATAAAAAAAAGTGCGGGTGGCCGGACCGTCGGTTCCCGGACCATGCCATATACCGGCTTCTTTGTTTTTTTATTTGTTGTTTTGCATCTGATTGATTTTCACTTTGCGGATAAGACCCGGCAAACCATTTATCAGATCGTATCCAATGCATTTGCAGATCCGGTTTACGTGGCTGTTTACATTGCGGCAATGATTATCCTTGCCGTTCACGTAAGTCACGGGTTCTGGAGCGCATTCCAGACCGTTGGAGCCAATCATCCGAAATACATGCCGATTGTAAAAGGAGCGGCTATCTGTTTTAGCCTGGCGATAGGAGTCGGTTTCGGTTTTTTACCGATTTATATTTTCTATATGCAATAAAAAGGAAACAAAATGCAACTTGATTCAAAAGCCCCGGATGGACCTCTTTCGGAAAAATGGGATAGGCATCTGTTTGACCTGAAGCTGGTCAACCCCGCAAACAAAAGAAAATTTGAGATCGTTGTTGTGGGGACGGGCCTTGCCGGCGGTTCAGCTTCCGCCACATTAGCGGAGCTTGGCTACAATGTTAAGACGTTTTGTATTCAGGACAGTCCGCGAAGGGCGCACAGCATAGCTGCGCAAGGGGGAATAAACGCCGCCAAGAATTATTCCAATGATGGAGACAGCATCTGGCGTCTTTTTTATGATACAATAAAAGGTGGAGACTACCGGGCACGGGAGGCTAATGTACACCGTCTGGCACAGATCAGCAACGCCATTATTGATCATTGTGTGGCCCAGGGAGTCCCTTTCGCCCGTGAATATGGAGGTCTTCTCGCCAATCGGAGTTTTGGAGGAGCTCAGGTCTCCAGAACTTTTTATGCAAGGGGGCAGACGGGACAGCAGCTTCTTTTAGGCGCATACAGTGCATTGTCAAGGCAGATCGCAGCCGGCAAGGTTAACATGTTTACGCGAAGGGACATGCTGGATCTTGTGATCGTTAATGGCAAAGCACGGGGAATTGTAACGAGGAACCTTATCAATGGAAATATCGAAAGTCATACGGCTGATGCGGTTGTCCTGGCTACAGGCGGTTACGGCAATGTTTTTTATCTCTCCACAAATGCAATGGCAAGCAATGTCACCGCCGCATTCAGCGCGTATAAGAAAGGGGCCGCGTTTGCCAACCCCTGTTATACACAGATTCATCCTACATGTATTCCGGTTCATGGTACCTACCAGTCAAAACTGACATTGATGAGTGAAAGCCTGAGAAATGACGGCCGTGTGTGGGTTCCAAAAAATCCCGGAGACAAGCGGCCTCCCGGGCAGATTCCCGAATCGGAAAGAGATTATTACCTTGAAAATAAATACCCGAGCTTTGGCAATTTGGTGCCAAGGGATGTGGCATCCCGTAATGCTAAATTTCAATGCGACATGGGAAAAGGGGTAGGTGAAACAGGTCTTGCCGTTTATCTTGATTTTGAAGATGCAATCAAAAGAGACGGGAGAGATGTGATTGCCAAAAAATACGGTAACCTTTTTCAGATGTATGAAAAAATCACAGCTGACAACCCCTATGAGGTCCCCATGATGATTTATCCTGCCGCGCATTATACGATGGGAGGTCTCTGGGTCGATTATAATCTGATGAGTACAATCCCTGGTCTTTTTGTTCTTGGTGAAGCAAACTTTTCAGATCACGGGGCTAACCGCCTGGGAGCAAGTGCACTCATGCAGGGCCTTGCGGATGGATATTTTATTATTCCATATACCATCGGAGGTTATCTTGCCGGAACCAGACTTGAAAAAATAGATGCCGATGATTCCGCTTTCAAGGAAACTGCCGATATTGTCAGATCGCAGATAAAGAAGATGCTTTCCATCAGCGGTAGAAGGACTGTTGATGATTTTCATCGGGAGCTTGGAAAAATCATGTGGGAATATTGTGGTATGTCAAGAACCGATGCAGGACTTTCGAAAGCAAAAAATTTAATCGCCGAACTAAAAGGTGAGTTTCAGGAAAATGTTTTGGTTTCAGGCTCAGGTGCCGAGTTCAATCAAAATCTTGAAAAAGCTAAGCGTGTCGCCGATTTTATTGAATTTGGAGAATTAATGATCATTGATGCGCTGGCCAGAAAAGAGTCCTGTGGCGGACATTTTAATGAGGACTATCAGACAGAAGAGAATGAAGCCAGACGAGATGATGAAAATTACAGTCATGTTTCTGCCTGGGAATATGCGGGTGAAGGCAAGGAGCCGGTATTGCACAAGGAGTCTCTTGCGTTTGAGGAAGTTGAGTTAACCCAAAGGAGTTACAAGTGATTGAGCCAAAAAGCAAAAAGACGATTAACCTGACATTAAAGGTCTGGCGTCAAATGGGACCGGATGCCAAAGGCGGTCTTGAAACATACCATGCCAGAGATATTTCTACAGATATGTCGTTTTTGGAAATGCTTGATGTCGTGAATGAAGGGTTGATCCTTGAAGGGAAGGCGCCGATTGCCTTTGATCATGATTGCCGTGAGGGGATTTGCGGAATGTGCGGTGCCATGGTTAACGGCAGGGCCCATGGTCCTGAAAGGGGCACAACTCTTTGTCAGCTGCACATGAGACATTTCTCAAATCATGATACGATTGTCATTGAACCCTGGAGATCCAGAGCATTTAAAATCATTAAGGATCTGGCTGTTGATCGAAGCGCGCTTGATTTAATTATCCAGGCCGGGGGATATATCTCTGCAAATGTTGGAGGTGCGCCGGATGGTAATGCAATACTGGTTCCGCAGGAATCCGCGGAAAAAGCCATGGATGCGGCTGCCTGCATAGGTTGCGGCGCCTGTGTTGCGTCCTGCCCGAATGCATCGGCCATGCTTTTTGTGGGCGCGAAAGTGTCGCATCTTGCTTTACTTCCTCAGGGACGACCTGAAGCGGTAAAACGCGTACTCGCAATGGTCAAGAAAATGGACGAGTGCGGTTTTGGAAATTGTACCAATGAGACTGAGTGTGAAGCGGAATGCCCGAAAGAAATATCCATTACGAATATCGCAAGGATGAATCGCGAATATTTAAAGGCTGGATTTTTATAGCAGCAGGTTATTGAATCACATGCTCAAGATGAATATTTTTTTTCAAGATTTTTTTTGCGGTTTTTAGAAATTGCTCTGTAATATCTGACACAAAAAACGACTCCCTGCCTTTTTTTGAAAGCAAGCCTTCAATTTCGGGATTCTTTTTGAGATATTCTGTTATCTGTGCGGCCACCGAAAGGGATGAGTCTATAATCTTGACTCTTTTGCCGATTTTTTGCTGAATAATATCTTTGAGAAGCGGATAGTGTGTACAGCCGAGGATCAGCGTGTCGATCTGCCCGCTCTTTAAAGGATGGAGATATTTTTTTACAATCATTCTGGTTTCAGGTTTTTTCATCCAGCCTTCCTCAACAAGCGGAACCAGAAGAGGGCATGCATTTGAATAGACACGTGCGTCAGGATCTATGGCCTGGATTTTTTTTGTATAAATATTGCTGTTGACCGTAGCCCGTGTTCCGATAATGCCGATCCTGTGATTTTTTGAAACAGCCAATGCATCTTTTACGGCCGGTGTGATTACCTCGAATATGGGGATGCTATATTTTTCAGACAGTTTTCGGGTTGCGACACTTGAGGCTGTATTACAGGCGATGATAATAATTTCAGCCCCCTTTTCTATCAGAAAGTCTGTATTCTCAAAGGAATATCCAATTACCGTTTCCTGACTTTTGGTACCATAAGGAGTTCTTGCCGTATCACCGAAGTATAGCAGGTCATAGCCCGGGAGATTTTTCATGATGGCATTAACAACTGTAAGGCCGCCCAGTCCAGAGTCAAAAATTCCGATCATTCCGTTATCCACTTGTTCTGTTTTGGTTTGTTAAAAAGTGACACGAATGTAAGTGTTAATCTCAAAATATTCATGCTAAAATAGATGATGGGTTCAATGTTAAGGTGAAGCCTGCATTGAAGTCAAATTGAATTTTTTGTAAAACCCGGCAAAGCAAAAAAAGGATTATTGTATGCACCTGAAAAAACAGACGCTTTCCATGAATCAGAAAATATTTAAGCTCAATCTGGATGTTGAAGAGATCTCTCTTTATCTGCTTTGCTGCAGTATTACAGATAATGGCAAAGAGATCTCCCGCAAAGATATTTCTTCCGTGTGGAATGGCAGCGAAGAAAGTCTTTCTCGATGTATGGATACCCTTGAAAGGCTGAATGTCATTTCCGTTCAGAACGCTTTGAAAAAAGAGGATGAAATATACAGGCTTATGCCGGTTGAAACATGGGAAACGTGATGGCTTTGTAAAAAGTCCGGTTTCTGTGTTGCGCCGCATGCCTCGTCGCCGTGATGCAGGCTGACTATTACTCATTCATCGGGATTTGCGTGCCTTGAGCGTGCATTTTTTTCTTTTCCATCAGAATTCCGGATTTTTACGAGTCTGTCAGATTGAACAAGGTGACCTGTTTTCATGACAGATGTCATTCGATTTGAGAAAGCTTTTTTTTTACAACTGCTTTTATAATATGATCTGGAAAGTCGGTCCGGATACCGGGGCATGAACCAGCCATAATCTCCCAGTTTTTTATGTCTGCAAGGACGGATTTAATAAAAGGCCAGTCCCTGCACATTTTAGGCTTTACCGGATGTATGGTGCAGAGGTCGTCCCAGAATATGCAGAAACCGTTTTCATTTTGCTTGAGCAAGGACCTGTTGCCGGAGATCCGGCAAAATTTTTTTTGAAACTCATCTGGGTCTATATGGATATAAGCTGCAATCTCATTGATATTGTCAGGTGTAATATAGGTTCCACCATACCCTTTGCAGCATTCGCCGCATTTTTTACACTGAAATATATTCGAAGGCTTGATGTCGTCAAACGGCATATCTCGACTCCATGGCTTTTTTCAATGTAACCTGATCCACATACTTCAGATCGCCTCCAATGGGCACTCCTGATGCAATACGAGATATTTTAACCGGCAGCTTTTCGATCTGGTTGGCAAGATAGGATGCTGTCGCCTCTCCTTCAACATTGGTGCCTGTCGCGATAATAACCTCCTTGATTTTTCCCTGCTTCACTTTTGAAATCAGTTCCCGTATTCTGATATTATCCGGCCCGATTCCATCCATAGGGGATAGCACTCCCTGCAGGATATGATATAGCCCGTTATAACCTCCTGATTTTTCAATTGCCGCCATATCGGCCGGCTGTTCCACGACACACAATAATTCCGTGTTTCTGGAAGGATTGCTGCAAATTCGGCATAGTTCTTTATCACTCATGGCAAAACAGAGCTTACAGAGTATTATTTTATCTTTTATTTCGAGGATGCTCTGGGCAAGCTGTCGTGATTCATCTGCGGGTGCCCTGAGAAGATGCATGGCAAGGCGCTCCGCGGTTTTTTCGCCTATCCCGGGAAGCTTGGACAGGTTTTTGATCAGTTTTAACAGTGAAATCGGGTAATGATTCATTTTTTGTGTATTACGTTATAATGTTTCCGGCTCGAGTTTGAGGGTAAACCGCATCAGGTCAATCCTGGAATGTTTAATCCTCCGGTCAGCTTTCCCATTTCCTGGGAAACCATCTCCTGCGATTTTGCAAGGGCATCATTGATTGCAGCCATAATCAGATCCTGCAGCATTTCGACATCTTCAGGATCGACAACCTCTTTTTCAATGGTAATTGAAACAATTTGCTGTCTGCCGTTTGCAACAGCCTTAACCATCCCGCCGCCTGCTGTCGCTTCTGTTGTTTTATCCCCTAACTCTTCCTGCATTTTCATCATTTTGGCCTGAAGCTTCTGGGCCTGTTTCATCATGTTTCCCATACCCTTCATAACAATATCCTCCTATAGTAATTTAACATCAACGATATTACCGTTAAAAATTTCAATTGCATCGGCAACAAGGGGATGTCGGACAGCCTCTTCTTTGAAAGAGTTGGACTGGTTGATTTTGTTTTTGTGATCATTCTCTGAATTGATGATGATCTCCATGACCAGATCCATTTTTTTTCTGAAAAAATCACAGCAGACTTTTATCAGGGATTCTTTTTTTCTCTTTAACAGGCTGATATTGAACTTGCTGTCAGTGATTTTTATGAAAATCTCTTGATCTGTCAGTTTTGTTAATTCACAATTGGACAACGGCGAGGCCATTGAGGGCATTTGTCTGCAAATTTTGCTTCGCAGCTCCTGCCAAAGCGGTTTAAGATCTGTTGAACGGTTTTCCGGATGCGCTGTTTCCTCCCTCTCATTTGTTGTATCTTCCGATATATATTTTGGATTGTTAGAGATAGTCTTTTCCGCAGCCCTGGTAACGGTATCATCGGCCAACCGGGTTTCCGGTGTTGACCCCGATTTTTTGCAGTCCTTATCCGGATTGTTTCCCCCGGATATGTTGAACTGCCTGTCATCGGACTCAGTGAATCGTTCCGATTCGTTGCCCGCAAATTCATTTCTGAGGAGATCCAGTTTTTGGATCAGCGTTTCGATGGGAACGGCGGGTCTGATTTGAATAATTTTAATTACAGCTACTTCAAGGGCAAGCCGCGGCTGCGATGAAAACCGAATCGTCGATTCTTCCCTGAAAAGGATATCAAGCACTTGATTCAGATAGGTTTCCGGAGTCTCTTGGATCTGTTTCCGCATCAATTCGATTTCATGGCCCGGTGTGTTGATCAGGCGGGTTCCTTCTGCATCTATCTTTAACACAAGAAGGTTTCTAAAATGCTCAATAAGTTCCGCATACAGCTTTTTAAGGTCCTGGCCGTGTTCATATATATTACCAAGAATGTCCAGGAATCCGGGAATATCTCTTTTAAGTATGGTTGTTGAAATCTCAAAAATGTTTTTTCTGTCCGGTACGCCAAGAATATCCGGGACAATTTCAGGATTAACAATATCCTTTGAACAGGCAAGGACCTGATCGAGCAGGCTCAGCGCATCTCTCATGCATCCGCCTGCCTCCCGCGCGATGAGGGTTAAGCTTTCTTCCGCTATTTGCAGCCCTTCTTTTGTACAGAGTGCAACCATATGCTCTTTAATGGTTTCAAGGTCGATGCGTTTGAGATCGTGCCTCTGGCAACGAGACAGAATGGTTACCGGTATTTTATGGGGTTCGGTAGTTGCAAAGAAAAACATAACGTGGGCCGGAGGCTCTTCCAGTGTTTTCAGGAGAGCGTTAAAGGCCGCAATGCTAAGCATATGCACTTCATCGATGATGTAAATTTTGTAGGGACTGTGCTGAGGCATATATTTAACGTTTTCACGCAAATCTCTGACCTGGTCGACGCTGTTGTTTGACGCGCCGTCTATTTCAAAAACATCCGCAGCATTTCCTGAAGTGATTTCCCTGCACGATCTGCATGTATTGCATGGTGTTTTTGATGGGCCTTCATTGCAGTTCATGGCTTTTGCCAGAATGCGTGCAATCGTGGTTTTTCCGGTTCCCCTGGGTCCTGAAAAAAGGATAGCATGAGCCATGCGCCCTGCGGAGATCGCATTGCCAAGCGTTCTGGTAACATGATCCTGCCCGATAACCTGTTCAAAGGTTTGTGGCCGATATTTTCGAGCTAAAACAAGATAAGCCATGAATAACAACCTGAAAATATATTATCTAAATATGGCGGAGAGAGAGGGATTCGAACCCTCGGTGCCTGTTACAGCACACACGATTTCCAGTCGTGCACCTTCGGCCAGCTCGGTCATCTCTCCGTAAAAACTGCAGATTGAGGTGAAGTCTGATTCTGTTCGTTTCCGGAAGTATTGCGGTAATAGCTGATCGGATTCAAGGAGCGTGTCAAGACGATCCAACTCCCTTTGAAAAGCGTCCTTAAATTCTGGCGGAGAGGGTGGGATTCGAACCCACGATCCCGTTGTTAACAGGATACCGCTTTTCGAGAGCGGGGCCTTCAGCCACTCGGCCACCTCTCCTGCATATATCCGGTTACCATTGACTGTCGGAGACTTCAATATCCTTTTTGCTCCGAGCTGTCAATGACCTATTTGTATTGAAATCTCCGAATCCGGATCAAACACTTTTGCGGGTTTCATCTTACCCTGAAGTTAAATTAACCTTGAACAATAGTATTCTTTTTAGTATCAGTTTCAAGACTTGATTAACCGGGAAACCGTTATTAAAGGAAAATACATATGGCCAAGGTAATCCCTTTCAGGGGTATTCTCTATAATGAGGATAAAATAGGTGATTTTTCGAAGGTGGTAACCCCCCCTTATGATATAATCTCTCCGGAAGAGCAGAAACAGTTTTATGATCGACATCCCAACAATGTGATTCGCCTTGATCTGGGACAAAAAACAGCGAATGACAGTGAGGAAAATAATTCCAATACAAGAGCCGCGGGTTATTTTCAGGAATGGCTTGCCAAGGGAATTCTTTTGCAGGATGAGAACCCCTGCATCTATTTAACTACCGTAGAATTTTTTATGGGTGATGAAATGGTCACTCGTTACGGGATGATTGCTCTTGTGAGACTTGAACCATTTGAGAAAAAGATCGTGCTGCCTCATGAGAAAACGTTCAGCAAGGTTAAGTCTGAAAGGTTGAATTTAATGAAGGCGTGTCATTCCAATTTCAGCCAGGTATTCTCTCTGTATTCAGATCGGGAAGGAATTCTGGAGATGCTTAAAAAAGCGGTTTCCGGAATAGATCCCTTTTTTAATATCCTGGATGATAAAAAACACCGACATAAGATGTGGCGTATAACCGATCCGGGCATTCAGGAAAAAGTGACGCGGCTGATGGATAAAAAGCGGCTTTTCATTGCGGATGGACATCATCGATACGAAACCGCTCTCAATTATCGAACATGGCTGTCCCAAAAAGATCCGGATTTTAATGAAGGCCATCCTGCCAACTATGTCATGATGTATCTCTGCAGTATGGAAGATCCTGGACTTGTTGTCCTGCCGGCGCACCGAATGCTGTTTAATATCGGGAAAGACATCCTGTCGGAGTTCATTGAAAAGGCCGGCCGTTATTTTGATATCACAACCATTCCCATTGAAAACGGTTTGATAAGAGATGCGCAGAAATCACTTGTTTCCATGCTGGAATCGAATGATTCAAAAAATGCCATCGGTGTCTATATGAAAGAGCGCAACGCATTTTTTCTCATGATTTTAAAACCGGGTGTGATGGAGAACATTTTTGGCAGCACCCTGCCTGAATCATTGAGGAAGCTTGATGTGACGGTGTTGACTCAGCTTGTTTTGATGGAGATCCTTGGGTTTAATGGGGAACATCTGGATAATGAGGATCTCATCGCATATTCAAGCAGTACCGACAAGGCGGTTGATTCGGTTGTCGCGGGGAACTGCGATCTGTGTTTTATATTGAATTCCACAAAAATCGAGCAGGTAAAAAATATTGCAGAGGCAGGACAGATTATGCCTCGGAAAACAACCTATTTTTATCCAAAGGCGATAACCGGTCAAGTGCTGTATCACTTGAATTCCCGCAACCCATTGTAATCCTCTCGATCGTTGAATGGTTTATGGGTAAACATCTTTTCCACTTCGTCGGTGTACTCTTTGTCCTTGTAGATAATAAGCGGGTTTTCAATCGTAACCCCGGATCGACCGCCTTTTAAGCCTTCCATAAGAATGAGCCTGGCTTCTGTTCCCAGCGTAGAATGAATGGAGCGAATCCTTTTCGGCTCGATACCGGTTTCCCGCATTTCGGCCATCAAATCGATTGTCCGTTCAGCAGGATATATGGTGAAGAACCTCCCTGCTGGTCGAAGTATCCTTCCGGCCGTTTCCAGGAGTTCTTTCAGGTTTATCTTGATTTCATGGCGAGCCACGGCTCTTTGCAAACAGGGGTTTACCCTTCCGGAAAAAACTTTTCTGTATGGCGGATTGCTCACAACCAGGTCAACAGGGCCGGATATCATGTCCATCGTGATGGATTGCATGTCCTGATGGATAATCTTAATTTTTTCTTCCAGTAAATTATCTTTTACATTTTTTTCTGCAAGCTCTGCAAGAGCTGGTTGTATCTCAACTCCAAAGAAGCCGGCATCCGGATTTCGAACCGCAAGAATTAAAGGGATGATTCCGCAACCGGTGCCGAGATCGACAACCGTATTCTTCGGCCTGACTCTTACAAAGTTTGCAAGAAGAACAGCGTCTATTGAGAAGCGGTAGCCGGACTTATCTTGCCGGACTTTTATCCTTCCGTTAAAAAATGTATCAGCAGTGTATCGATTCATTGAAAACACAGAAAACCGGTGGAGGCTACATCGACCCTATTTTGAACTTGATCTCCTGAACCAGTTCTTTGCCAAGAGCTATATTCAGTTTTTGGATGATATCTTTTTTTAGAAATTGAAGCTGCTGCATCCAGGGCGAGCTTGCAACCTGAACTACAAGGAGTTGGCCTTTAAAAGCAGCAGGTCTGGCGTTTTCGGCAATGGCCATCCCCATTGTTTTATCCCAAAGTGCCCATATTCGTGTCATTTCAGAGTCGGGCCTCTCGTTTCGGCATTGATTCAGGACATCGTTGATAAGCGTGCCGATATGGGAAAGATTTTGTTCATTTTTTGTTTTCATGAAATTTTTCAATTTTTCAATTTCTGAAATAGGTTGCGAAAAGTCACCTGCTGCCGGTATCGGGTTCCATAAAACCCAATAATCTGAAAACTGTCAATGAAAAAGCATGTAAGGATTGTAAAATAGAAGCACTGTAAGGCAGCAGACAGGTTTTTTCAGCTTGGGAATCTTTTTTGTCTGTCTTTGTTTTTTTTGGAGATGTGGTCGCTGATCAGCCATATAACTTTTGAAATTCAAGGTTTTTTACTTGACTTGAATCCTGATGTAATTTAAAAATAATATTTCATCATACAGAAAAATCGGATGAGACAACAGCGATAAAATCTCAGACGGATATAGCCTTACCGCATATTTTTATCACCATGGCTGGAAAAGGAGAAAAAAGGATTCAACGCTTTTCTCCGCAGCTTCAGAAAAGAAATCAGAAAGGTTGGGATTTCGGCCAGGAACCGGCAAAAACAATTTGAAAAGGAATAACAGGAAAAAGATATGAGTTGGGACTGGGAAAAACTTCAGCAGAAAAATCGTCAGCACCGGCAACAGGGCCAGGGTGGTGGCGTACCGCCCCAAATGGATGACTTAATGGAAAAAATAAAAGGCTTTAAGTTTTCCGGAGGGCCGGTAATCGTCATACTGGTTGCAGCGGTAATTTTTCTTGCAACCTCCATGGTATATACCGTGGGAGTTGATGAGGTCGGAATCGTTCAATTTTTTGGAAAATATGTCCGGACCACCGCTCCCGGGTTGCACTTCAAGCTACCGGCTGGCATTGAAAAAGTAACCAAGGTAAGAGTCAGGCATGTTTATAAAGAGGAGTTCGGATTCAAATCCGTCAGGACATCTCGCGCCCAGTTCGCATCGGAAAACGAAAATCTCAATGAGGCTCTTATGCTGACCGGAGATTTAAACGTGGCTCTTGTCCCATGGATCGTTCAGTACAAGATCAAGGATCCGTATAATTATCTTTTCAAGGTTCACGATGTGACCCGTATCCTGAGGGATATGTCCGAAGCCGCGATGCGGCAGGTGGTTGGAGACAGGAGTATCTCTGAGGTCATAAGCAAAAGGGAAGAGATCGCCATTGAAGCCCGCGAAGTTCTCCAGAAGGAACTGGATCATGCGGAAACAGGCATCCTGATTACCACGATTGAAATGAAAAAGACGAATGTTCCCGGGCCTGTTCAGCCGGCATTCAATGAGGTTAATCAGGCAACCCAGGAAAAGGAAAAATTTATTTATCAGGCCAAAGAGGATTACAACAAAGCAATTCCGGCAGCAAGGGGAGAGGCGGAACGTACAATCAGGACTGCGGAGGGGTATGCTCTGGATCGAATAAACCGGGCGGAAGGTGATGCGGCAAGATTTATCGCTCTCTATGATGAATATGTGAAGGCAAAGGATATAACCAGGCGTCGGATCTACCTTGAGAACCTGAAAGAGATTCTTCCGAAACTGGGGCAGAAATATATCATCGATTCAGATCAGAAGAATGTCCTGCCTTTATTAAACTTAGGAAAGCAAAGTGGTGTCATAAAATGAAATCAAGCAATGTGATCATAGCTCTTATCGTTATTATTGGTATCGCGTTCTATGCCTCGGCTTTTGTTGTCGATGAAACGGAACAGGTTGTTGTTACTCGTTTCGGGAAGGTTATGGGAGATCCAAAAACCGAACCGGGACTCAATTTTAAAATTCCGGTTTTTGATATCGCGAATTATTTTCCAAAAAATCTGCAGCAGTGGGACGGAGAATCCGGGCAGGTTCCCACGCTTGATAAAACTTACATCTGGGTGGACACCTTTGCCCGATGGAGAATCATCGATCCGGTTAAATTCTTTCAGACGGTAGGGAATACCACCAACGCGATGGGGCGGCTGGATGATATCATCGATTCGGCCGCAAGAAATTTTATCACTTCCTATCCGCTGATTGAGAGTGTGCGTCAGGGGAACAGGAAGCTGGTTTTTGATGTGGATGGGAAAGAGGATGCCTTTATCCAGATGGATGTAAAGAGTCCGGCTGCATCCTATGTAATTAAATTCGGAAGGGGGAGAATCACACAGGGGATTAAGGATCAGGCGCAGCCCAAGCTTTTTGAGTTTGGAATTGAACTGGTGGATGTTAAGATTAAACGGGTAAATTATGTTGAAGAAGTCAGGAGTACCGTTTATGACCGAATGATCGCAGAGAGAAAACAAATGGCGGAAAAATTTCGTTCTGAAGGCCGAGGGGAAGCCAGGAAATGGTTGGGTAAGAAGGAGAAAGATTTGAAAAAAATTACCTCGGAAGCTTACAAGGCAGCTCAGGAAATAAAAGGAAAGGCTGATGCCTCTGTCACGAAGACACTTGCCCAGGCATATGGAAAAGACCCTGAATTTTATTCCTTCATTAAAACGCTTGAGACTTACGACAGCACGTTCGATGATAAAAGTTCCATCGTGCTTTCAACAGACTCGGAGTTTTTTAAGTATCTAAAGGGTTATTCCGGTAAGCCATAGTAACTATTGAAAAAAATAATCGCCAAAATAGATTCCGGCAACGTGTCACAGGCGTTCTTGTAACACATAAAGCAGAAGAAGCACCAGTAAGTCAGGTGCTTCTTCTGCTTTATAAACCTTCCAATAGAGATGGTCTTATTTGCCTTTTCTTCTTTGATGCCGTGTACGGGCTAGAAGCTTTCGGTGTTTGTGCTTGCGCATTTTTTTTCTTCGTTTTTTAATTACACTACCCAACAGACCACCTCCAATCTTGACGAATCATCATTTTTTATATTAAAAACCCATAATAATAATTTTATATTTTAACAAGTGACAATAACATCAATTAAAGTTATTTGTCCACCCTTTTTTTAATACCATGATGATGAATCGAAAAAACAGCCTGTTTCAGAGTTTTAAAAATGAAAAAATTTAGTCCGGACCAGATCAAAACGGTAAATGATGCCGTGGCAATATCAGAAGAGGTTGTATGTAATTTTTATAAAATGTCCGCGAATCAGTGGCTGAGGCACCGGTATGATGTTAAAACCCTGGCTGATCTTGCTGACAGTGAAATCATTCACGGACCCTTTGCCCAGATTATCCGTTACAAGGGGCGGCCGAAAGAGACAACGCTTGGTTCCTCTACATATGATTTTTACAAGATTTGTATTCAGGATCATGCAATTATTGCTGCTTTGAACAGATCATCCGCTCTGAAGCTTTTTCCTTTTGCATTATATATCATCACCCATGAATTGGTACATATTGTAAGGTTTGCCAAATTTCTGATCGGATTTGACGTATCAGATGAAGAAAAATTGAAAGAAGAGTCAACGGTTCATGAAAAAACCCATGAGATCCTGAGCCCGTTGCAGGTAACCGGTATGAAAAATGCGTTCGAATTTTATGAAAATTGGCGTAAGCCTTTGGAAGGAATGCGTATTTAATTATCAAAAAAACTGATTTCAGGGTGCTTGACAAACTTAAATCACTGACTATATTAGGTCAGATTTAAATGGGTAACAGAAACCGATCCCCCAAGTTCTGGTTTGCAGGAACCTTGCCCCAGGAGAGTAAAAGATGCCGATTTATGAATATGAATGTATCGAATGCGGAAACCACGAAGAGATAATTCAGAAGTTTTCTGATAAGCCGATTACCAAATGCGCACGCTGCTCCGGAAAATTGCAGAAACTGATTTCGCAAAGTGCTTTTCATCTAAAAGGATCAGGCTGGTACGTGACCGATTATTCAAAGAGAGCAGAGAAACCAGCATCCTCTTCTGAAAATGATGGTTCAACATCCAAAGAAACAAAGAAAACCAAAAAAAAAGATGACAACTCTTCTGATTGATTCAATAATTTATCACTATCAGAAGAGATTTTTTCGTTTTTATCAACTGCCTGATTCAGGTTCAAAAAGCCGGGTTTGACAGGATAAGGGATTCATAGGACCTTCGGGTTTTCAAGGCCTGTACATATAATTTAATCATCCTTTACAAGTGCAAAAGGATGATTACTGTTTTCAGGTATAATTTTTTTAGTTTTAGAATTTGGAACAGAAGGCTGTTTTGCAGTAACTTGACTAAAAAGAGTTAAAAAAGGAGAAAGTGAATATGAAGATCAAACCATTACAGGATCGGATTTTGGTGCAGCGTGTCGCAGAAGAGCAAACAACAAAAGGCGGTATTATTATTCCGGACACAGCCAAAGAAAAGCCCATAGAGGGCAAGATTGTGGCCGTGGGCAGCGGTCGTGTGGGTGATGACGGAAAGAAGATCCCCCTGGAAGTTAAAAAGGGAGACCGGATTCTTTTCGGTAAATATGGCGGAACTGAAGTCAAGATAGAGGGTGTGGAATATCTCATCATGCGAGAAGATGATGTTCTTGGAATTATCGAATAATCAAAATAGATGGAGGACAAATTAAGATGGCTAAAGAAATAAAATATGATTCTAAAGCTCGCGAGGCGATGTTAGCCGGTGTGAGAAAGCTTTCCGATGCAGTTGTCGTGACTCTTGGTCCAAAGGGAAGAAATGTGGTTATTGATAAATCCTGGGGCTCACCTACGGTAACCAAAGATGGGGTAACCGTTGCAAAAGAGATTGAACTGGAAGATAAATTTGAGAATATGGGCGCTCAGATGGTAAAGGAAGTTGCCAGTAAGACAAGTGACATGGCAGGAGACGGAACCACAACCGCGACTGTTCTCGCAAGAAAGATTTATGAAGAAGGTCAGAAACTTGTTGTTGCAGGCAGCAACCCGATGTCCATTAAACGGGGTATTGATAAAGCGATCGAGGTTGCCGTAAAGGAACTGGCCATGATGAGCAAGCCAACCAAAGACCAGCGGGAAATCGCACAGGTCGGTACCATATCCGCAAACAGCGACGAAACCATCGGTAACATCATTGCAGAAGCGATGAACAAAGTGGGCAAGGAAGGTGTCATCACTGTTGAAGAAGCAAAATCAATGGATACAACTCTGGATGTAGTGGAGGGGATGCAGTTCGATCGTGGATATCTCTCTCCCTACTTTGTAACCGATACT
>CAZOEW010000008.1:0-19626 GCA_964578935.1 uncultured Desulfobacterales bacterium
ACCAATCACCACACCCTTTCAGCTTCCTGCTCCATATCGTATTCCCGGAGACATTCTTTGACGGGGATTCCTTTTTCAGGATCAAGTCTGGTGAGCTGATAGAACTTATTTTTCATCCCGCTGAAATTGATTTCGATTCCTTCGGGCTCTCCATCAACTGCCTTTGACAGCATTCTGGGCGTCAGGTCATCATCAGCCGCCCGGCGGCCATACAGGTAGTTAATCATGCGTTTCAGATAAAAAACTCTCCTTCCGGACCGCATCATTTCTTTGATATCCCATGGATATCCCGCGACGGTGTTAAACAGGCCAACCCACTGGGGCATGGTTATTTCCCGGTCTGCGAACTCGCAATAGCAGGCACTGTTTTCAATGCTTCCAAGTTCGATGGCGGTAACAGCCGCCTCTGGTTTGTTTTCATCAGTCATGGGCTCCAGATCATATTCAAAATCAATCTCCGGATAGTATCGGGCGCCGGCCTCTATCGAAAGCATCGGGCTTGAAACATGGCAACCGCCTCTGGGACTGACAGCGTACGTAAGAGCCATTCCGTGCCCCCCGCCTCTCGGATCATGCATCGGAGCTTCGAGGCCTTTTGAATGGGCCGTGTATCGAATCGAATCTTTTCCGATTTTTCTTGCTGCCGCGACACTCCCTTCAGCGAGAAGGGCGCCAAGTTTTCCTTTTTTAGCGGCAATACCCGGCAGAAGAACCTCTATAACCGTTTTCATATCACCCCATGCGACCTCCACACCATCGGTATCTTCAACCGTCAGATCCCCTTTTTCAAAAGCTTCCATTGCCCACGCGATGGTTCCGCCGGCGGATATGGTGTCCAATCCCAGGTCATTGCATACGCGTCCGGCTTTGCAGACAGCTGCCAGATCCATTGATCCCAGGAGCGCGCCAAAAGAGACAATGGTCTCATATTCAGGTCCGGGACCTTCGGGAATATGAAACGGCCCCTCCTTTACTTCCACAATCCGCTTGCAGGCGATACTGCAGAAAGCGCAGGATCCCCTCCGGGTAAGATATTTTTCGGCAAGGGTGCTTCCGGTCAAGGCTTCAGCCATCTCCTCCCAGTAGTTTGATGTCCAGTTCCTGATGGGGACATCACCATCATAGACACCGACTTCCAGTTTGGCAGACGTTCCGAGTTCATGAAGTACTTCTGCTGTCATCGAATTGCGAATCCCTTCATTGATCTCCTTTCGCAGCGCCTGATATTTATCCGGGTCGGCGAGCTCCATTTTTCTCTGTTCGGCCTTTACCGTGATCGCCTTCAGATTCTTTGAACCCATTACCGCTCCGTAGCCGGCTCTTCCAAAGGCGTGATGCCCCTCGCCGATGATACAGGAATACCGGACACCGTTTTCTCCGGAAGGTCCGATAACCAGCGTTCGGCAATCCTTCCCGAATTTCGCTTTCAGGCCATTGTTGGTATCTTCGATTCCCCTGCCCCAATACTTGGCGGCATCCAGCAGCTGAATTGTTTCTCCGTGGATATCAAGGATAACGGGTGATTTTGCTTTGCCGGTTATGGCGATACCATCATACCCGGCATATCGAAGCTCAGGAGCAAAATATCCGCCACAGGAGGAATCTCCCCAATTTCCGGTAAGCGGAGATCGTCCTGCAACACAGCTTCTGCTTGCCCCGGATAATTTGAGGCCGGCAAAAGGCCCGTTCATGAACAGAAGCATGGCTTCTTCGGACAATGGCTCCGCATTGAAATCAGCCTTTTCCCAGAAATATTTGGCGGCAAGACCACTTCCCCCGATATATTTTTTGTAGTACGCTTCCGGCAGATCCGTTATGTTAACCTTTTCAGAGCTGAGATCGATCTCGATGATTTTCCCTGTATTGCCTTTCATAATTGACTCCTGCAGACAACGTTTTGATTGATGAGCCAGGTCTTTTCTATTTTTTATGAACGATCAGATTTTCGTAACCCATTTCCTTCAGAATCTCCGGGAACCTTTTAAAGGTGGGCTTGACAACAGGCAACAGTTTCAGCATGGCCGTTATCTTTCCGCCCTGCTTTACCTTTCCTCTCGTAACCGCCGCGATCGGATTTTCAAAGCCATGCCAGAATCGATGGGAGTGATCCGCGCTCTGTTTGGACCATACATCTTCTTTAAGAGAAGTCGGTCCCAGATAAAAGTTGCCGAAGTAGCCTTCTTTTTCCGGCGGATTTTTAAAATCAATTGTGATT
Organism: uncultured Desulfobacterales bacterium; assembly: GCA_964578935.1. Taxonomy (GTDB): domain Bacteria; phylum Desulfobacterota; class Desulfobacteria; order Desulfobacterales; family SURF-7; genus JAQYVL01. The sequence goes on from CAZOEW010000008.1 coordinate 2,216, forward strand.
TCACAATCCGGATCGGTGTATATAAACTTGATAATGATATTCGATTTTGCCATTTTCGGCCCGATCTTCTCGTCCTGAAGCACATTGGATAAAAAATAATCGTATATCTCCAAAAGATGATCTGCATCACGATAATACTCGCTCATAAATCCCTCCCTGAGATGAAGTCGTTCTCAATGTCAAGTCGACTTCTTGTCGACCGTCACATTCATGAATTGAAATTTTTGTTTTCCAGCCGGCAGCCTATTTTCTCTGGTCAAAGCGCCTGCCGAAAACAATACTGGCCATGGTCACCTTCAGCATCTGAAGGGTTCCCCCGGCCACGCCCCATGCCCGGCTGTCCCGGAGCATCCGTTCAACGGGAAATTCTTTGCTGTATCCGTAGCCTCCCAATATCTGCATCGCCTTATCCGTAACCTCCCGCACCATCTCATTGGCAAAACATTTTCCCATGGAAGCTTCATAGATCGACGGCAGCCCCTGGCCCGCACCGTTTGCAGCGCGATATACAAGAAGACGGGCCGCATCGAGTTTCATGGCCATGTCTGCGATCATAAACTGAATATCCTGAAATTCGCAGATCGGACGGCCAAACGCTTTTCGCTCCAGAGCATAGGCCCTGGCAAAATCGAGAGCGCCGCCGGCGATTCCAAGGCACATCGCGGCATTCCCGCATCGCTCGATATCAAAAGTCAGCATGAGGTTGCCGAAATCACCCTGACGGATGACGATGTTTTCCTCCGGAACCGCAACGTCGTCAAAAAAAAGATCGCATGAAGGCATCCCGCGGAGTCCCATGAACTCTTCCTGTTTTCCGAAGCTGAAGCCGGGCGTTCCCTTTTCAACAATAACCCCACCGATGCCTTTATATCCCTTTACATCACCAAATCGGGTATAAACCAGATAATGACTGGCCATACCGCCACCTGTGATAAAGGATTTCCGGCCATTTAGAACATAATGGCCATCCTTTTTTTCAAGTATCGTGGAAAGGGACGTCAGGTCCGAACCTGCCTCCGGCTCCGTCATGCAGACCGATACGCTGAACTCTCCTTTGCAGACACCGGGAATAATACGCTTTTTCTGCTCGTCGGTGCCGAACATGTCAATCACCCTGACCGGACCGACATTGGACTCGAAAACAGGTGCGGCAATCATGGGACTGTATTTTGCCAGTGCTTCGATAGCCAGAATGGCTGTGAGCGAAGGTTCGCCTTCCCCTCCGTACTCCGGGGAAAGAGACATGCCGATCAGCCCCATCTCCGCATACTTTTGCATCAAATAATGAGGGAATTCCCCTGTCCTGTCTATTTCCGCGGCAAGTTCCATGAACTTTTCCCTTTTTCCCATATCCTGAAGAGACTGTATCAGCATGGTCTGTTCTTTGTTCAAACTAAAGTCCATTTGTCCTCCTTGTATATTGTCGATCCTTCCACAGGGTTCCGGCAAAAATTCAGACCAGCGCCTGCATTAAATCATTTCTATAATTCTTCGAACACTGTCCACCTTTTCAAGCTCAAGGATCATTCCGATCAGTTCATCGAGCTTCTTGGGATCACGTTGGTCTGCAAAATTTTTAATCTTTGCGGCAATGTCATCCACATCCATTGGATCCCGCGGATCTCCTTTTGGAATATCAATCTGCTTTTTCAGGATTTCTCCATTTTTCAAGCAGACTTCGATCCGGCTGCTGGTTTTATCCGGATATGCCTGGTTCAGTTTTTCGTCTGTTTTTACACGAATCTTTCTGGAAAGCTCGATCAGGTTCGAATCCGCCAGTCTCTTTTCCGTAAGCTGTTTCGGACCGAGTTCGCCATCTGACAGGCACGCGGCAACAACATAGGGAATAGAGAACTGGGCGGATACAAAAGTATCACGCTCCGCTACGCCTTTTCCAACAGCCAGTTCCGCGATTCCATATGTATGTACTTCAACGGTTTCAATGTCTTCCGGTCCAATTTTATTTTCTCTGGCCAGTTCAAGGGCTGCCTGGGCTGCACCATGGGTATGCCGGCAGGCTGTATAGGGTTTGAAATAGACATCCATGATGGAATATTTCTTTCCCAGGTCATCGGAGATCAGATTGAATTTCGGTGCTACCTGCGTGGTGATCTTGGTGAACCCTCCGTTCAGTTTGGAGCCTTCAAGAACAAAGGGGGTGCCGGTAAGACCTGCTCCGGCAAGACCGGAAGCCATAATTCCGGCACTGGCAGCCTGTCCGCCCTGAACAATTTTTATGGTATATCCTCCCATTAAATGTTCCGCCATGGAAATGGGAAGAATATAGCCCGCGTTTGCAATGGCATTCAACATCTGGTCTGCGGTAAAATCGCTGAGTTTGGCTGCCGCCGCTGCCGCTCCGAATGTGCCGCAGGTCCCTGTTGGCAGAAATCCTGAAAGTGTATGCCATGGATGCATGGCGGCAGCTGGCCTGTTGGCTGCCTCATATCCGGCAACCACCGCTTCTATGAATCTGCCGCCTCCTGAATTTTTTTGTTCCGCCACGGCAAAGGCTGCCGGAATGACGGCCGCACAGGGATGATTGCCTCCAAAACGGACGCCATCCTGCGCTTCTATCGCCTCTGCAGTTGTGCCGTTAATAAAAGCGGCCAGATGTATGCTGGTTTTAAAATCACAGCCCAGAACGGTTGTATCCCCATTGTTTTGAATCGTCTTGATGTATGAGATCACCCGCTGTACCGCATCGAGTTGAAGTGAACCGTAAATATTGGCGATATAATCCAGCACGCATCGTTTTGCCATGTGAATGACTTCCGGGGGGAGTTTCTTAATTGACAGTTCTGAACAAAAATCAGCCAGCTTTATGGTATGATCCATTGATTCCTCCGTTGCAGGTCAAATATCCGCCCCGTTTAATGCCGGACAAAATTCAGACAGTATAACCGGAACGGATTTTAAAAATCATTGATGGAACTGGTTCTATACATATCCGCGCTTTTCATACATACTGATCATCCTGTGGGGATCCAGCACCTCCCGAATCGCTTTCAGCTCTTCAACCGTGGGCGGTTCTGTTTCATGAACATCTTCCGCGACCTTGAGGTCCCAGGGAGTGTTTTCAAGGATTTCCTCTACCGAAGATCCGGGATGAAAAGAAGCCAGATAAGCCTCCCGGCTCTCCGAATCAAACCTCAATACCGCTTTATTCGTAATAATACATTCCGGACCGGTCTCCGGCGGAAGTCCCCATTTCCGTCTTGCATCGGGCCCGTCAATATAGCCGGGTGTCGTAATAAAATCGACTTTTTCCGCCAGCCGCCTTTTGTCATGCAGCGCAATGATCAATGTCCTTTTCACCAGGGATCCGATTGGATTCGCACCTCCGCTTCCGGGCAGACGGCTTTTGGGTTTGTAATAATCGCCAATTACCGTTGTGTTGATATTGCCGAACTTGTCTACCTGGCTTCCGGACAAAAAACCCACGTCAACCCATCCGGCCTGAAGGCACATTCCCATGATTTCCAGAAGCCCTCCAACCATTGCCGCGCCCGGATTAAGACAGGGATCTCCGACTGAAAGCGCCGGCCGTTTGGGCCGGGCATCGATCACGCCGGATTCCTGCATCAATATTACATTCGGCGCGTGTGTCTCCTTGGCGATATTGGCGGACATGGTCGGAAAGCCGGTGCCCACGATAACAATATCATTGTCTTTGATTTCCCTTGCGCCGCAGCACGCCATCAACTCCGGTTTGATATATTCCTTCAAACTGTTTGTCATGTTTCCACTCCGAAAGAAGCTTTAAATGTTTTTAAATCCCTTTAATAGGCATAGCTAACCGGATAGCTGTAATCAAAACCCGCCTGAAGCTTGCTGAACACCCCATAGCCGAATCGTTCAATGAAATGCTGTATGTATGCCTTCCGGTCTTCTATGTCATATACCCATTCTTTTAAAAAATCATTAAACCCCTCAACCGTATTGGAGGCCTGCTGGTACAGATAACCGTATGAAAAATCCACATCATAAAATCCGGGCGTGTACCCTGGATGGGCTCCAAAAGGTTCTTCCACAACCGCCACCACCTTGAAAGAAGGAACGATCGTGCGCGAAGGGTCTTTTCCGATTGTCTCCCGGTCAACGATCCGTTCACAGGAAACAATGACTTTTTCGGCGGCATTGGCTCCTGCCTGACAGTCACCGGCAATACCCCATATCTGCGCATTGCCGTGTTTGTCTGCCTGCTGTACATGAATGATCGCGACATCAGGGTGCAGCGCCGGAACCAGAAGTGTCGGGCTTCCATCAAACGGAGAATCGATCATTTTATATTTGTTGTCCCCCATAAATGATTTGACATTTAAAAGGTCGGTTCCCACCATATCTTTAACCGGAACAAAAGGCATCCCCATCGATCCCGCAAAAAGCATCATCGGAAGCGACAGGTTGGAGTATTCTTCCACTTCAACCTTATGCGGAATTCCCTTTTCAATTGATCGTCTGTAGCAGCGGCCAAGCCCATAGACCCCAAGGGAAAGAAATGTCCCGATAAAACGCTTTACAGCGCCCGCGCCGATCAGCATGTCAAAATCATCAGCGGCATTGCATCGGGTTATGGTCAGGTCCTTGAGTCCCTGCCTGATAATTTCATGAATCGCCGAGAAAGGAGGTCTGCAGATATATCCGCCGATATACAGGAAATCTCCTGATCGAACAAACCTGGAAACCGCCTCTTTGATTGTCATCACCTTTTCCATTCAATTTTTTCCTTTATCCATTACATGTCATATTCGGTTCTTCTGATGATCTCATCCTGGGCGATATCGCTCAGGCTGATAAATATACCGGAATATCCGCTGATCCTGACAATAAGATCACGATGACTCTCAGGCTCTGCCTGCGCATTTCGAAGCGTATCGGAATCAACCATGTTGAATTGAACCTGAAATCCTCCGTTTCCAAAATACGTTTTTATCAGGGACATGAGGTCACGACTTTTTATCTTTTTTCCCTGAAAACGCATATTGAGATTCATCCCATTATAAATCCGCCGCAGGGGGAGCTTGCTGACTGAATTCATAATCGCGGTAGGGCCGGAGACCGCAAGACCGTTGCTGGGCGTAACCCCGTTTCCCAGAACATCTCCGGCAAACCTGCCGTCTGGAGTCGCTGCAGTGAATGCGCCCATGGTGATATGAAATCCAACGGAAAAAATTCCCGGCCAATACGCTCCGCCTCGGAAATTGCGGTGTTTTTCAAGAACATCACAAAAATGCCCGGCTACTTTCACGGCCATCTCATCTACCGGGCCGATGTCATTGCCGTATTTTTCAACCTTGTTTCTGAAATAAACCTGTTTATCTTCTGCGTCCATCCAGTCATCCGAAAGCCACTTGGCCAGATCGGCAAACGAGAATTTCTTTTCATCAAACACCGTTTTTTTAACCGCATAAAGGCTGTCGGCTATATTGGAAAAGCCCATGATCTGGACCCCGGTTGAGTTGTATACGGCACCGCCCTTTGTGAGATCCATTCCTTTTTCAAGAGGGCCTTCGATCATTGCCGAAGCAAACGGGGACGGAACCAGTTCGGAGATTGCCCGGTCAAGACACTCCATTCCACCGGTTAACTGACCGATAAAGTGAGTGACCTGGCGGTCATATGCCGACCAGACCTCTTCAAATGTTTTAAAGTCGGCGGGGTCGCCTGTTTCAAGACCGGAGGTATAGCCGAAAATATTGTCCACCCCGTTGCTCAACGCGAATTCGAGACACTTGCACCCGTTGAATTGCGCGGCAAATGTGGAACCGAACGTTTTTCCCTGCGCGTTGGGTTCCAGGCAGCCGACAACACCATAGTCTCTCGCATCCTCCTCTGCATGCCCGGCATGGATGAGAGAGGGAACAATGGCATCGTCATTGAGAAAGTGAAGAAGAACCCCGTCTTTGGCATACTCAATTGCCTTCATAAAGAAAAACTCCGGAGATTTTTTACTGAGGCGTACACCAAAATTGGGTTGGACCGTCCGGATAGCCGCATATGCATCCAGACCGATATAGCTCAGCTCATTGGTAGAATCGGCTCCGGTTCTGTCAATACCTCCGACAGTGACATTCTGTGTTGTTTTTCCCTCTGTCCCCTCCCCGCCGGGAATATAAGCCTCTTCGAGCACATTCCATAATTCTCCGGTTTTGAGAAAAAGGAGTGAGAGGAGCTCTCTTGCTTTGGCCGGCGTAATCTTACCGCTCTCCAGATCTTTTTTATAAAAAGGATACAGAACCTGATCGATTCGTCCCAGTGAAATCGAATTTCCGCCGGATTCGATCTGAGAAATCAGATGAATAAAAAAGAAACTCTGCACCGCTTCATGGAAGGTTTCAGCGGGTTTTTCAGGAACCCTGCTGCATACCAGAGCGATCTCCTCCAGTTCCTTTTTCCTGACCGGATCTTTCGCTTCCCCGGCCATCTGTGAAGCCAGCTTCGAGAATCTTCGGGCAAAATGAATCGCCGCATGGAGAGATCGGATTACCGATTCGTAAAACTTTCCGGTTTCTCCGGCTTTCTCTTTTCCGGGGAGCAGTTCCAGCCTGTTTTGCGCCTCGTCAATGATTCCGGAAAGCCCCATGGCAAGAACCTTGGCGTGATCCATCGTAAAATGGCCGATTCCATAGGTTATTTGCAGCATAAAGGTAAAAACATATTTATCCACATCTTCCGCGATCTCATCCGGAAGGAGTGCCTCATATCGGTCTTCAACGGTTTTCCCTTCCCAGAACGGAATAATATCATTCAAAAGCTCCTGTTTTTCATCTTCCCGTATGAGTGCGCGCTGAACCATCCGCCTGTCAAAGTTTTCCACATCGATTGCAAGCCATCGAACCTTGTTTTCAGGGAAGAGCGGAGCGCCTTTCAGCTTGCTCGTACGGCAGCCCACGATAATTTCATCCTCCCGGATGGCGATGCTGATGTTGTGCAGAATTTTCTCGAGCGCGAGACTCATCCGTGTCAGATGGTCTTTGTCCCAGTTTTCCTTCATGGCCTGTGTCAGATATCGGGCCCTTTCAACACAAACTTCCTGCGGCGCGTTGATCAGCCTTTGCCTCAATCTTCCGACACGGTCTTCGGCAATCTTTTCGGGAGTTAGCAGTTCGGGTTCCATAACGACTCCTTACATGTAAAATTATTTTTCTGACAGACCCATGACAAAATCATTTCAAACCTTGATATCCATATGATTGACCAGGATGGCATCCCTGATCTTTTTCGGCAATATCCAGTTCAAAAACAGAAAAAAAGTGCTCATGAAATCAACCTGGTTATGAAGTTTCGGTTTTTCGGACTGAATCACTTTTACGATTCTTTTTGCGGCAGCGACAGGAGTGGTTGCTGTTTTGATCAGTTCATTGTCACGGTCGATAAACCGTTTTGCGCGTTCGCGGTATGGAGATCCCGCAGGAGGAAGCACATGAATTTTTGCAGCAAAGTCGGTAGAAACCTGTGCCGGCTCTATCAAAGCCGTCCGGATTCCAAAAGGCTCTACTTCATACTTGATTGATTCGACAAGTCCTTCTATGGCAAACTTGGTAGCCGTGTAAATGGATTCAAAGGGAAAGGGTATCCGGCCTACCAGCGAAGACATGGCAATCAGTTTGCCGCCGCCTGCCTTCCGCATGGAAGGAATAAATGCCTGAAATATTGCGGACGCTCCGATTACGTTGATTTCAAAGCACTTCAAGGCTTTCTCCAGATCGACCTCTTCGAAAGGGCCGAAAAATCCGATCCCGACATTGGATACCACCGTATCCACCTTCCCGAATTTTTCGAGTACCTGATCGCGGAATTTTAGGATTTTTTCTCTGTCGGTAATATCAATGACATCCAGGTGATTATCACAGCCTATCCCATCGAGCGTTTTCTTCAGGCTGGCGATCCCATCCGGATCGACATCAAAACCTGCGATTTTATCTCCGGAACGCGCCAGCATTTCGGCAATTTCTTTTCCCATTCCCTGGGCCAGGCCGGTAATTACAACAATCTGACTCATATGACCTCCTGTTCGCGATGCATTTCTGTAACGACTCCCTGTTTCACGATGATGAACCTTTTACGCATGGTTTTGCTGGAACCGCCTCCCCAGCTGCGCCATGGATTCCCTGAAATCCGGATATCGCAGGGCGAAACCGGTATTTTTCAGTTTCATATTATCAACCACATAATCAAAGTACAGATACTTTACCGCATCGTATTCCAGCTCCGGTATTTTACCCCTCAGCCGGGAAAAAAATCCATCCAGAATCGTTGAAAATTTTACAATGGAAAGCGGCAGATGCAGTTTCGGGGCTGTTGTGTTGTATGTCTTCGCGGAAAGTATCAAGGCTTCCTCAAGTGTCGGATTGGAATCATCCGCGATATTATAAATCTCTCCCACCGCATCATCCAGGCAGGAAAGATGTTCCAGTGCGGCGGAGACATCTTCGGCTCTGACATTCGCGAGAAGCTGTTTTCCGCTTCCGGGAAAGGCGCTGATTTTCGAAGGCCTGGAAAACACTTTTCCCGCGCCGTCATTACATCTTGGACCATAGACCGTCGGAGGACGGACAATAACCGCCGGAAGCCCCTGCGCGAGCTTGCTAAAAACGACCTCCTCGCCTTCCTTCTTACTTCGCGCGTAGTCATCCATGGGATCCGGCTTGTCGGTTTCCCGGAAAGGTGTTCCTTTATAATATCCATATACACTGGTTGAGGTGACATGAATAAATCGTTTTACACCATGCTGAAGAGCAAGATCTGTCAGGCTGTCCACCCCCTTGACATTGGTGGGATAGAGTTTTTCAAAAGGGGTGGAAAAATTACAGATCGCGCCAAGATGAAAAACGCGGTCCACTTCACCTTCAAAAAGCCGCGAAAGCGTTTCCGGCCGGGTAAGATCGGCAGCAACATACTCTACGCCAAGCCTGTCAAAAAAGGAGAGGTCCTTTCTGGGCCTTGAGGTCGCTCTTACCTTGATGCCTTTTCCCGCGAGATGTTCAACAACATGGCTGCCCATAAAACCGCCGGCGCCGGTTACAAGGGAAATTCCAGTGAAGTTCATTTCACTTCCTCTTTATGGTGTTCTATTATTTTTGTTTTAGCCCGTTTCAACCACTCCAGAATCATTTCATTCATATCGGTTCCAAGCTCCGATATCAGTTCGACATAGATGCCTCTTTTCCGCCATTTTTTTAAATTTTCTCTCCTTCTTACCAGCTGATTCTCATAGACGGAAATCTGTTTCTCGATCATTTCAAGCGATCTCCGGTAATCCCCGAATCCATAAAAAACAAAACGCATCAGAAAAGGATCTCTGAGAATCATCGTTTTTTCAGGTGAACTCTCCAGCCATTTGATGAATTCCGCTCTTCCTTTTTGGGTTATGGAATATCGTTTTCGAGGCGGCCCCTTTTCACCGTTTTGAATGACTTCCGTCATTGAGATCAAGCCTTCCGCTTTCATTTTTTTCAGATTCGGGTATATCTGGCCGAAGTTGATCGACCACATATGGCCGAAATTGCGCTCAATATGCTCTTTGATTCGATACCCGTGCATGTCCGTATAATGCAGCAGCCCCAATATTGAATATTTTATCGCCATATCATCCTGTATTTGATAGATTTTAATTCATCCAGCCAGATGGAATTTATATATACAATATATATATATAAAGTATATATAGCGAGTCAAGCTTTTTTCGATCCCAAATGGCCTTTTCCTCTCATTCAATCCGTAAATATCAATTAATCAAAAGGTTTAAGTCGGTCTTTCCTCTATACGGAGAGCGTGCTTCTTCGTATAATTTCATCTTTCATCACCGGGGTCAGATCATTAAAATAGACTGAGTATCCGGAAACCCGGACAAGCAGATTCGGGTACAGTTCAGGATGATTTCGCGCCCGGATCAGCTCTTCGGGATCGAGCACATTGGTCTGTACCTGCATCCCCCCTCTTTTAAAATAGGTCTTGAGCAAACCGGACAGGGCTGCCCGCCCTGTTTCACTGCTTACCGTATGAGGGCTGAGCTTGAAATTAAAGTTTATTCCATTTGCGATGGCTGTAAAATCAAACCGATTGACTGAATTGAACAGTGCGGTCGGGCCGTTCATGTCAAATCCGTTTCCCGGGGCGATTCCGGAAGAAAAACTCTCTCCCTTTTTTCTCCCGTAGGGAAGAGCGCCTGTAATACGTCCGAAAAACTCATGAATCGTATCAGAGTATATCCCCATGATATATTTCCCTCCTCGTGTATTGACATAGCCGTTCAACGACTTCCTGAACGCGTCAACAACATAGAGAGACCACCTGTCCACTTCTTCCTCGTCATTACCGAATTTTTTGAGTCCTTTCAGGTAGGCCAGCCGCTCCGGATCATCGATATTTCTTTTTAATAAACGAATCAGATCCGGCAGGGAAATCCTGCGATCCTTGAATACAGCCTTCTCGATTGCGTAAAGCCCATCTCCTGCCGCAATGGGTGAAACCGCCTGGATGCCGGAAAAATTATAAACGGCTCCGCCCTGGGTGGTGCATTTGCCTGATGCGATGCATCCGTCATGAAGCATGCTTGTGAAGGGGGTCGGATGGTACTTCATATTCGCGCGTTCAAGCGCCTGAAGATCCTCGATAAGGTTATTGATCTGGAAGCCAAGCTGAGATTCAAAGGCTTTTTTCACATCATCCATCGTTTTCATCTTCGATACCGGAAGAGTACTTGCCCCTTGACGGATAATGGAGTGAAACCGCCTTCCCTGGTTTAGCGCCAGCTCGAGAATAATCGGGACATTCACCATTGCCGCATTGGTGGAGGCAAAACTCTTTCCCGGTGAAATCGCTTCAACGCATCCGACTGTGCTGTAGTTTCTCGCGTCTTCCAGGCTGTAACCGTTTTTGACCATCGTTTCGATGATAACCCCGTCATTATAAAGCGCCGGTGTATTCGATCCCGAACAGAGATTGGATATGATCTTGTCCATAAATTCCGGAGGTGAGCCGGAATGCAGGCGGGCATGATAATTGGGTTCCCTCATTCTGAGCTCATTCATCACCTCGAGGAAAATAGTGCTGAGTTCATTTGTCGCGTCATTCCCTTCCCGGTCTAAACCACCGACAACAACGACCTGGGCATTGTAAAATCCTCCGTGAAAATTGATGATTCTTTCTGAAAAAACGGGAACCAGTTCACACATTTTAATTGAAAAGGCAGCGATCAGGTCCTTTGCCTGCTCCCGGCTCAGCACTCCTCTTTTTACATCCCGATCATAATAGGGAAAAAGATATTGATCCATCCTGCCTAGTCCAATGGAATTATCCAGGCTTTCCAGCATGACTGCGATATGGACCAGGTATGCTGTCTGAAGAGCCTCCCGGAAGGTAGATGCCCCTTTTTCGGGCGCTGTTTCAAAACCATCTGCAATGGTCATCAAATTTTCTTTTTCATCCGGGTTTTGCTCGACTTCCGCCATCTTCAGGGCCGTCTGCCGGTATCGTCCGCAAAACATGGCAAAGGCATGGGCGCTGATTTTTATTGCCTCATAAAAATGCCACTGTTCAGAGTTCTTCCTGCATCGACACTGATACTCCGATACCTCTTTGACAATTCCCTCTGTTCCAATCCGGATCAGTTTTTCATGATCCGGAACCGTGTGAGCAATGCCGCCGACTTCATTCATCACATAAAAATAGGATTTCAACTGACTGAGCATTTTTCGTATTGTCTTAAAAGGCGATTTGTGAACCCGGATAGCAAGAAAACGAAACATCCAGAAAGGAATGATTTTCAGAAGCTGCCATGTTTCCCGGCCGGATATCTGAAGGGGATTTGTTTTCCTCCGCGGAAATTTAAAGATATCCTCCATGACCAGCATTCCAAGAAGTTCAGGCTGTATCTCGCCGCCGACCCGTTTTGACGTGAAGTTGCCGACAATAAGCTCTCCGGGATAAATTTTTATGGTCTTCTTTTCAAGGACCTCCCTGAAAGCTTCCGCGATCTGGATGCAAACAGGCTTCTTTCGATTTTCAGATTTTTTAAAATAGCTGGTCCAGATCAGAGCCCGTTCCGTGCAGATTCCCGGTCGATATTCCTGTACCGCTTTCTTCAGTTCAGATATTCGCTGTGTCACAGAAAGCCCTTGATTGACGGCAGAAAACAGCATCTTTTCCTTCTCCTCGTATCAAAAAGTTACCGGACGCTATTCAACCCATGTGATCGTATGGTTGCAATGGTCATCACCGTTGATTAACGTTTTGGTTCGTGAAAATCTGACATTCGGATGATAGGTTTCCCAGAATAAAAAATCACCGTTGCACATCTTGTCCGCAATCGGCATCAAGCCCACATCTCTGGACAGTTCATCATAAAAACATCTTCGCACGTTCACCGATATGGAATTTCCTTCAGGAGGCATGACGCTGCCTTCAATATTGTAATCCTTCTCAACCATATTCTGCCATACATGATTCAGCATGAACTCTTTTGTAAAGAGAGACGATGCCGGGATCATCCGGCCAATAAACTGCAAGGTCGATTCCTTGATGATTTTTTCCACTTTCTGATCGGCTGTTGCGTCATCTCTCTTTTTTAAATACTCATACACATGTTTCAGATAGTGCAGCTTAAACCAGACACGCCTTTTTCCTTTTTCAGGATATTGACTCCCCTCTCCCTTCAGGATTGCCGAAAAATGTTTGAGAGAAGCATGATTTATCGTCTTCACGCCTTCAACCAGCCCCAGCACCCTGATAAGTGACTTGATGCCGGTCAGCGTTTCCCGGATATCGGCAACTCCCAGTGAAAAAAGAACCTTCATAATCGATTCTCCCTTTATCGCGATTTCTTTTCAGTTCAATCCGGCGAGCCTTGCACTTCTTACCGCGGCAAGACTCTTATTTTTTAAAAAAAGCCTGAATCCTTTCCGCAAACTCCTCACTGTGAGCGGCAAGCAGGTACTGATCCGTATCCATGTGCATGATCGCCTGCTGCAGTGATGAAGAGAGGGCATTTACGCTTTGTTTTACCATCTGGGCCGCGACAGGTGGCTGGGCCGCGTAGGTTTCAGCCATTGCAACCGCCCGGGAAAGCAACTGGTCACCCGGCACGACCTCATCCAGAAACCCCCAATCCAAAAGAGTCCGGGCGTTTTCCTGCTGGGCGAGAATGACCATGCGTTTGGCCCTGGATGGTCCGATAAGGTTTACGCACATGGGCAGTGCTCCCCAGCTTAAATTCATGCCGAGGTTTACTTCAGGATAACCAACACGGCAATCTTCAGCGCCGATTCGAAAATCACAGGCAGCGGCAATACATGCGCCGCCGCCAAGAGCCACGCCGTTCAACGCGGCAATGGTGATCTGGCTGATCTCGTAAACCGCGCGAATCAGTTTCGGACCGATCTTGAGATGACGGCTTTTCATCAGCAGTGAACCCTCGGTCATCATTTTTATCTGCCTGGTGTCGGTCAAATCGACGCCACCGCTGAAATGCCTGCCTGCGCCCGTGAAAATAACAACACGGGTCTGCTCATCCTGTTGGAGTTCATCGGCGACCTGAATGATTTCATTCATCATGTCGACATTCAACGTATTCAACTTTTCCGGACGATTCAACATAACCGTGGCAATATGCTTTTCACGTGTAATCGTCAGATAGCGATATTTCATTGCAATCTCCGTTTGTCAGTGGCATCTGATTAGAAAATAACCGTCATGTTCCGGCAGGTGTTTTATGAGTAGCCATACCCTGCTGATCATGCGCGATATGTTTCCTGCCTGTTCCCTGAATACAATTTTAAGGCCGCAATTTCAAATTATTTCGTTGTTTCAGGTTCCTTTCCGGAAAACCATTTATCCGAATCATCATCTATGTTATATATTTTCAAACCATTCACAAGCCGGACTCCTGGTTGAGCATGCCCCCTTTCCCGCAAGCGTTGATCAGGGGGTGGCGATGAATCATCCAGCAGGCTTTGATTTTGATTAACGTATGATCGGTTCAGATTTTTGAAAACGCGTATCAGCGCGTTGTCTTTCCGAAAATGGCTATCAGTCTGGTATTCTGAAAAAAGTTAAATCAAAAGACCGAGGAGTTTCCGATGAGAACAATCTCCCTGATCATGATCTTCATGATAACCGGATGCATGGCCACGCTGCCGCAGGGGCACATCCCCCCTGAATCAAAAACATATGAGCAAACCATGGATTACTGGACGGAAGGATTCCGACGATCCTATCTGGTTCATGTCCCCCCTTCCTATGACATGAAAAACACGTTTCCACTGGTTGTTGTTGTTCATGGCGCTTTTGATACGGCAAAGGGAATGGAAAAATTTTCCGGTTTCAGCGATGTAGCGGATCGGGAAGGGTTCGTTGTCATGTATCCGAACGGTATCGGACTTTTCGGTTTTCTGCAGCACTGGAATGCCGGTCACTGCTGTGGAAAAGCGGCTGACGACGGCATTGACGACATCGGATTTGTTGCCGCCGCCATTGAAGAAACCTGTACCCGGTTCAATATCGATCGCGACCGCGTTTATATGGCGGGTTTTTCAAACGGCGGAATGTTTACCTATCGATTTGCCGCGGAACGAGGAGATCTCCTGGCGGCAGCCGCTCCCCTTGCGGGTTCCATCGGGGGAAAGGCATCCGAAGATGTGCCGGAATGGCGGCCGCCTGATCCTGTGAAGGCACTTCCAATGATCATATTTCATGGATTGTCGGACCGGGAGGTCCCTTATGGCGGCGGAATAAGCCCGAACCGGGGCGGACCGCGTGTTTATCTATCCGTGGCAGAGTCGATTCAGTTCTGGATCAGAAACAATGGCTGTACTCCCCAGCCGGAGAAAAAAAACCTTCTAAAGGACCGCATTCATTTCTGGCAATGGAAGGATTGTCAGACATCATCCCCGGTTCTTCTTTATGCTATCGAAAACTGGGGGCATGACTGGCCCGGGAAATATTATACGTCAACCCTCAACCGGAATGACCCGCTCAAAAATTTCGATGCTGCCGAAATCATATGGGATTTTTTCAAATCTGTCCGGCGGCAGCCGGTAAGCCGTTCAGGCGGGCCAGGTTACCTTAATTCTGGTCACCGGATTTCCTTCCCATGATTTTTCAATAAACGTTGCCTGAACCGGTTTTTCCATGCATAATTCGATGTATTTTTCCAGCCATCCGATAATGATATAATAAAACAGTTCAAAATCCGGATCGAAATCTTCGACCAGAAGGATCATCTCATTATCCTTTATCCGTTCTTGTTTCAATTGACCGAAATTGAACATACTTTTCAGGACAAGCCCGAAACGATCCATGATAGACTTGGGATCTGCTTTGATGATTGAACTTTTATATACCGATTTCATGATCGAATCGGAATACGCTCTTCCCCACTCCCGGCAGATGTTCGTGTCACCCTTCACTTCGACCTGCGCGATGGCATTAAAGCAATTCTTGTAGATGTCAAAGTCATACCAGGAAGACGATAAAATCAATTTGGATATGGCATCTTTGGATTTCTGCGTCAAAAGGCTGTCATAAACTCCGCTTTTATTCGCCTTAATCCCTTTTACCCATGGCAGCAATATCGATCCTTTCACTTGCTTCATTCCACAATCCTCCATCATATGAAACTGATTTTTACCGGCCGCATTTTGATTTCAGATCAGGACTGCCGGAAGGCCAGTCCGGGTTGCGGACGATGAACATGCGATCCTGTCTGCTGAATGTAGCACAGTTACGAAAATTCGGCAAAAAAATCATCGTGTCATATTGTAATTGTCTTGATTTAAAACGAATTCATAGATGCGTTGTTAACGTGCTATTCACGAGGGCTGGAAGACAGTACAGATTGAGTTCCAGTGGCACCGGTTCCGGCAGAAGTCCAGGGGTGCTTTTTTTCCGATCAGCCTTCCCCACTCTTCTGAAGTCCTGATCTCTCCGTAAGACGCGCCGATCCCCTTGATAATGATTCCATCCCATTTTCTGACCGCATCTTCATCTCCGAATGCGTTCTCACAACGGCCATCCCGAAAATCCGGACAAACCCTGCAGAGTTCATCAACCCCTTCGATCATTTCCACCAGGGTATCATCATTGGATTCCATGACATCAATAATTTTCTGCTGGACCTGCTCGAACTCGGCTCCGCGATCCGGAAGCTCGACCTTCAGGAACCGCTCACAAAAAAGATGATGCGGCCGCAACTTCATTTTTTCCATGCCCCCTCCGTTGACAGCGTGTTCCATATCTCCTGCTGATCCATTCGTTTTCGGCTGAAAGCGTATCGGCGAAAAACACCTTCATCGAATTTTAACGGAATACTGTCTGATTTGCGTTTATAACGGATATGAACGTATCATGTTCGCTGCGGGATATCAAATGGAGGAAAACCGATCCTTGTATTCAACGCTTCAGGGCTTCTCTTCCATCGCCTTTGCCGCCAGTTTATCCACAACAGAAGGCGCGATGAGCTTCATCCAGCGACCCAGTTTCCCCCGTAACGATGGTATTAAAATCCGGTCTCGTTTTTCCATAGCACCAAGTATCAGGGAGGCGCATTTTTCGGCTGTCATGATTCTGGATTCCTGAAGCGGGCTTTTTCCAAGGGGTTCGCCTGAACCGGTAAGCGCCCTTTTGTGTATTTCTGAAAGAACAAAATCAGGCGCGACCATGGTGACCGCAACTCCGGTATCTTTCAATTCAATTCTCAATGAATCAAAAAATCCAAACAACGCGTGCTTCGTCGCGGAATAGGCTGTTCGGGTAGGGACTCCGGTAAGACCTGCCACGCTGGATATCCCGACAATCAGCCCTCTGGTCTTCTTCAGGTAGGGAAGCGCATAGTAGGTGCAATAGACACAGCCGAGGTAATTCAACCGCATCAGCTGTTCAAAAATGGAGGTGTCCTGTATCTCTTCAAAAAGCGTCCACATGCTTCTTCCCGCGTTGTTAACCAGAAAATCGATCTGTCCGAATTCACCGGCTGCTTTCTCAATCAGATTTTTGCAGGCACTTTCATCGGTAACATCGGTTGGAACGGTAAGCGCCATGCTTCCTGCGGCTTCAATCTCCTTCTCCAGTTCATTCAATCGCTCTTTGTTTCGGGCCGCGATAACAATTTTTGTTTTCCGTTCTGCAAGCAGGAGGCATAATGCTCGTCCAATACCTTCCGATGCCCCGGTTACGATGACTACTTTATCCGTGAAGTTTGACATGGCAAGCCCCTTTCATCTGGATTGTGTCAACAGGTTACCCGAAGGCCTTACCGCAAACAGATCGTCATTCCTGGACTATTGATGAAGGCTAAATGACTCAGTTGGGTGATTCCCCTCCTGTTTTTCCGGCTTTCACCACCCAGCTTGAAACCCCCTTTAACGGGCGTCCCCAATGTTCAAAATTTTCCAGGTTTACAGATCGGTCTC
>CAZOEW010000008.1:19726-36806 GCA_964578935.1 uncultured Desulfobacterales bacterium
CCCTTTAACGGGCGTCCCCAATGTTCAAAATTTTCCAGGTTTACAGATCGGTCTCTCTCACATCCTGCCGAGCGTCTTTTGGTGTGCTTGTTTTTTTGATGGGGATTGTACTTCAAATTAAATACCGACCGATATTCACTCTTACCGGAAAGATAATTCATCAATTCGATTCTTGTTTCGATATCCATGACTTCCCATAATGGCTGTGGAACCCCGGACACATATCCGAGCGCGTCTATAATGATCGAATCCCATATCTCATGATAGATATCGATATCCGTCGGCAGAAGCGTCTTCCTGCACTTGATACATCCGCAATTCAATTCAATGGGTGAAGCGATGTTAAACAATCCATATTCATCGGTAATTTCTTCATCCTTGGCAATATCCCGAACCGCCAGCTCAAAACCGTATCCGGAACTCATGGAATTGCATTCACACTTATGGTTGACGTATTTTGCATTATCCCAGCTTACAATCCGGACACCCCTTTCATCGATATAGGAATACTTCTCGACTTCCTGTTTAAAAGGCTTGTTCAGCTTATTGAATTTATATCTTGAGATTTCAATCTCAAGCTCATCTTTCACATAAACAATCGTTCCTTTCGGGATTGGAGCGGTAGCATAGACGCCGTATCCAATTGCTTGACTTACAAAACGAAGCTCAGTATCCGGATGTATCATGTTGCATTACCTCTATCTTTTTTAAATTTCTCCGCGAAAGGCTCAATGAGTTTTGAGACTCACTGAAACCGGGGTTGGGCTGACGATACGTTATCTCCTCTCCGTTATACCACACCGGCGATGCACCTCGAACCGATTCCAAAAGAACGGACGTATCCGCGCCTTCGATACTCCAGTTCAGGACAGGATTTCTTCCCGGACAAATTGAGCCCTGGATGGATTTTGGGCAGGAAACCCTGTAGCCGATTTCGTCGCGATCGAAAAACTCGATCTCGATGAAAGAGACATGAAAAACATCAAAATCAGATTCAGTGGACGATTTTCTTCCAGAAAGGCTTTCAAATACACTTCCAATACCGGCGTCTTCGCCGATGTTTGGCATCCGGCAAAGTTCTCTCTGCTGTTGAAATGGATGAGAACTTCTGTTCATCAACATCTTTTCGAACCAGTTTGGTTTCACACAAAAAGACTTCAACCGATCTTGTATTCAAAAATAAAAGATAAAAAGGAATCAAACTCAGCAGTGTCCATCCGGAAATGAGATATGTTTTGCAAGCCGCAGATCCCGCTTTCGGAGGAAGCAAAAATTTTAACCACAGCGCGATACGCGGTATTTTGAAGATTAAAATTTAAGCCTGACGCAGAAATCGAGCAAAACAACCATTTATGGACGGGCACTATTTAACGGTTTCGCATTATATGGGATTCAGATTAAAATCAAGAAATTTTTCGACTTCACGATATTTTCCAAGAAGCGCCAAAAAGGCCCTGCCCCGAAACCGGGATGCCGGGAAAGAAAAAGGCTTTTTTTTCAGCAACTAATCAGGCTTTTCCGACCATATCCGGTTTATCTTTTTTTGAATCGGACCAAGGTACACAAACATTGAAATAGCACCCATGAAAGACAAGGCGGGAATAAGATTGCATGGTAACATCGCAAGTCAGAAGCGCCGGCAACCGTTCCCGGAATGAAGGTGACAGCCCGGAATCATTTCGGCGTAACGTGTAAAATTTCGAAGATCCCCTTCCGTATCAACATAACGGCAATTGAAGCCAGAAAAAGGCTTGCGACCTTAGACAGGGTTTTACTTCCGGCATTACCCAGAAAGCGCTCGATGGCTTTTGCAAATGAAAAAACAACTCCGGCGATGCCGATATTCACGAGCAAAGCGGCGGAAGCGGGAGCGATTCCATGCTCGTTTGCAAGAAGAACCGCTGTGGTCAATACTGCCGGGCCGCTGATTAACGGGACACCTATGGGTACGGCCCCTATTGTTTCAGGGTCTACTGCCCGTTGCCGTTTCTCCCCGGTAATAAGGTCTGAAAGGGATATCACGAGCAGCAGGATACCGCCGGCCAGCATGAAATCAGAAACACCCACGCCGACAAGAGCCAGCACAAAAGGCCCTCCAAGCAGAAACATGATTGCAACGGCAGATGCGGTTATCAGAGATTGAAAGATAATGCGTCTGCGCTGATGGGAATCGAGCCCCTCGGTCAATCCAATAAAAATGGGCAACACACCGATGGCGTCTACCGCCACAAAAAAGGGGACAAAGCAAAGCAGAAAATTTTTCATATTCAGACTCCCCTGTCTTCGATATGGACGAATTATAGATCGATCACGGTCGCAGCAAGGGGCGTTGATGAAAGCATCTCTCCACCGGATGCCGTAACGCGTATGGGGCACTCCAGGCGCATACCGCCCACGCCCGGAACCGTTATGGACAGAAAACCAACCTCCACAACATTTTCTTCGAAGACAATGTTGATATAATCCTCACTGTTTCCGATGGGCGGGTACCACTCATGACCCAGAACTCCAAGGCCGTGACCGAAAAACGGCACGGTAAACTGGATGTATCCATCTTTGGTGAGCTGGTCATTTACCGCATGCCACACCTGGCCAACGGTGTTTCCGGCCTTCATGGAGTCGACCAGTTTCATTGCCGCCTTCAGAAAGGCGTCAGCCAGCTTCTGCTGCTCGGATTTGGGTTGTCCCAGAATGAAATTGTGAGACAGGTCGGACATGAAGGTCCGGTACATCGGATGAAAGTCGACAATCACGTTATCACCGGCCTGCAGGATCTTGTCCGTGGGCTGTGTGGTACCGCACATGTTGTAAGCTGTTCGGTATCCCGAGGCCGCCTCGGTGGAACCCGTCACCGCCCAGTGATATTCACTGCCCAGCCGTCTCAGCTCCATTTCACCGATACCCGCTACCTCGGCCTCGGTCATTCCGATGCATAAAGCCTCATGCACCGCATCGATGGCGCTGTCAGCCATGGCCGTGGCCTGCCGCATGAGCATAATCTCTTCGGGGTCCTTGATATATCCGGCCCGATCGACCACGGAAAGAGAGTTGACAAATGTCGCCTCCGAAAGGTTTTCCCGGAGCAGTTCATATTCGGTGGATGTCAGATACCCTGTATTTCCTCTGGGGGAATGCCCAAGTTCCACGCCGATTGTGGCCTTATCCAAACCGTTCGCCTTTATCTGGCTCACAACGATGTCCAGCATGTCCATTCCGGGAATAGGCGCATAGGCCACAACATTGTCCAGCCAGGATTCGGCTTTTACACGCTCCTGATCTATCAGAAAATTGACCAGCCCGGTGTATCCGTCCCGGGATACAACCACCGCGCCCCGCCACGGCACAAAAGCCCCGGAGACAAAAGTGACGCTGGCCATGCGTGTGCCGATAAACACATCGATGCCCTGCCTTTCCATTTCCTGCCGCATGCGTTCAATCCGCTTTGAAAAATTAACCGTGATGTTCATGGGATGATTTCCTTATTGATTGTTCCAGAAAGGAGAGTTCGGTCTTTGAACTTTCACAACTCAACATGATGCCGGTCAGGAAAAGAATGGATATTGCCGCGTTTATGCATGATTTCATCTTTGATCCTTTCATCCGCTCTTCTCTCTCCCCTGTCACGCACTAAAAAACGACCCCGAAGCTCATCAAGACGTATCATCGGTAAGCCGAATCGGGATCATTCATCTGTCTGGCAAGCGCGGATAAAAAAGGGCCTGGAGGATTGTCAACCCGCTCACCCGGGGGAATCGCGGCAATTTCACTGATGGTCTCTCTAATTTCTTTAGTCCCCTGTTCCAGTATGTTTTTTACAGCGACATGATCCTCTTCCATACGCCACAGAGAAAATTTGCCCTCTGTTTTTTCCAGATATTTTATTGCCAGATCCCGGACAGCAGCCCAACTGTCCCGGAGACTCTGATTGTCCAGAGAAATCAGGTTATCGATCTTCTTTACCTGTTTTCTGTGAAACCGTTTCACCAGCATCCGGCTGAAAACGGTTAACCATAAAAAAAGGAAAAAAATGGAAATGCCGCCGCCGATACCCAGCATCACGGGAGGAGGGAACCATCCCATCAATCCGAAATTGAGCAAAAGAGACATTACGGCCGCACCGCCGCCGATGCTTGGAAGCAGTCCCATAAAAAATTGTTTTATAAAAAAACTTCGACGCTTCTTTCCATAGCTCACAAGCGCCTCAATATAATTAGACAGCCGTTCTGAATGGAGTTCAACAAAACTTGCCAGATTATCGAGCCGGTGCCGTGGAGCCTCCAGTACAGCCTTTTTCAAATCTTCTCTCTGGTTCTTGAGATATTTCAGGTAGCCGGCTTCCGGATTTTGCTGATCCACGGAATTGACTGCTGCGTGGGGTGAATAGGTGAGTCGAATCATGGGAATATCTTTGCGGCCGGTAATCTGAGAAAGATTCCAGCAAAGCGTTCCATAAACCCGAAGAAGATCCGTTAGGGATGAACATTCATCGATACGGTTCAGTACAAAAATTACCCGATCTTCAAATGTGTGAGCCGGCAGGGTATCTCGCAGGCTGATGTGCGTCTCCCGAATGGTTCCGGCCTTGTGGGCATCAAACAGCACAAGGATAAGGTCGGCGATCTGAGCCAGATCACCGATTACTTCCTGAAAGTTGTATCCCCTGTCCTGTTCGGCGATACTGTCCAGCATGCCGGGTGTATCGATGATAGCAAAATTTTTCAGTATGGGTGAATTGACCTTCTTCAGCCGGAAATGAGAAGCAAACCGCTGCCCGTGTCTTTTTAAATTCTGAAAAGGGTATTTCGAATCATTCAGCAGGTATTTGCCGTCCCGTTCTTCTGTAACATGAATACGATTGACAGAAGCGTCAGCGTCGCCATGCGTCAGAATGGTAAACGAATCATCTGTTGGCGCCTGGCCGGTCGCCTGAATATCCGCACCTAAAAATTCGTTGATCAGTGCTGACTTCCCGGATGAATAATTGCCCACAACCAGCACAAGAGGTCGCCACCTGATGGTCGTTTCCAGCGGCGTCTCACTGTAATTATATCGTTTTGCAATCGGTGAAAGATGTTTCTCAACCATATCCAGCAGCTCTGATCTCAGCTCTTTTATAAAATCCTCTCTATACATTTTTGATACCTTGCTCGGATAGTAGCATTCAGTGCAATTAACGGTTCTCAACTTTTGTACGACCGAAAATATCATAACCAATTTGACTGATTTCGAGATGTGCCGCAGGATCGGATTCAATGCAGCCGTTTTGAAATATACTGGTAGCAGAAGATTTGAAAATCGTCAATAATTTGTAACAGTTTTAAAATTTGCAGCCGCGGAAAAAAATCAGAATCCCGATAGACAAAAAAATCCGGGCAAACCACCCGCAAAGCTCAGCCTGCGGCGGAACTGACGCGAAGATTCAACTCACGGGCAACTGCCTGAATTGAAAACAGCATGAAGCCCCGAAGTCCCTGGTTTCAGTTTGTAACCCCACGCGAACGTGGGGTTTGAAACCAAACAATCCAAGATGGAGATTTTATTTTCTGATTATTTTGATCTATGGGAGTAGTTTTTTAGTGACAACCGTAGGCCATAGAGATGTTAAACAAAATTTCACAGGATCACAGTCATATCTGCTGAATGTTGATGGTCAATAGCTGCGGCCGCCCCGTGATCCTCCTCGATCACCATCTCTGCCTCCGCCGCCCTGTCCGCCTCTGCCGCCACCGCCCTGTCCGCCTCTGCCGCCGCCCTGTCCGCCTCGGCCGCCGCCTTGTCCGCCTCTGCCGCCGCCCTGTCCGCCTCTGGGGCCCCGACTTTCAGTCCGGGGGCGAGCCTCATTCACGTTAAGCGTTCTTCCTTTGAATTCTTTGCCATTCAGGCCATCGATTGCAGACTGTCCCTCATCTTTAGAGGGCATCTCCACGAATCCAAACCCTTTTGATTGACCACTATACTTGTCTTTTATAATGGTGGCAGATTCAACCTGCCCGAATTCTTCTAACGCCTGCAGTAAGTCTCCTTCGGTGACATCGTACGACAAATTTCCCACATAGATCTTCATCCGAATCTCCTTTTGTAATAAATTATAAAAATTTCACATCACCCGGTGTTTAAAATAACCGGCGGGAAAAAGCGGCGCAACGTCAAAAACGCAGCTTTTTCCCACCTGATTTTTCCATTGTCATCTGACCTGATGTTATTCTTCTACCATAGGTCATGCCATCAAAACCACATTATTCGCATCATAATCGTGTTTTTCAGATCGGATTATGTTTTTAAGTATGATTCTGGAAGGTTATCGCATCCTGATTTTTCAACCATCTCTTCTTTTCCGGTGAACAGCATTCATATGCATCCTTCTTTTCTTCTTCTGCAGCACCCATGATCAACAAGGCCAACTGCCCGTTCTACTTGTTGTCCTTTTGTTTGAGCAACGCGTCGAGTCCGGCAAAGGGTTTGAAACCGGAAGATGAAGACTCCGGAGGTTCGAAATGCGCCGAGTGATCGTATGCTTCGGCAACCTCAAGTCGCGAGTGTTCATTGTCATGGCAATAGAGACAAAGCAGTTCCCAATTGCTGCCATCTCGGGGATTGTTGTCGTGGTTGTGATCCTTGTGATGAACGGTGAGTTCACGTACCCGTTTCCCGCTGAATTCACGTCCGCAGCGGCCGCAGATGTGGGGAAACAGTTTGAGCGCCTGCTCTCGATAGCCCTGCTCACGCTTCATTTGATTTCTGCGTGCCTCGGCAACGATGCTTTCCGTGCGGTTTCTGTCGGAATCGGTTTTCTTCAATATCTGCTCTCTTCTGGTATGGGCTTTCCGATCATTTATCCGTAACATCCTGAATTACAGTGAAGAAAACGGCTATGCGCGGATTGGTTTCCAGGATGAAAAAAAATCTTATTCGCCACAACATTTTTTATACTTTTTACCGCTTCCACAGGGGCAGGGTTCATTGCGGCCCACTTTTTTTTCAACAATCGTTGTTTTCTGGGGATTCAACAATATTTCCAGGTCTGTAATATCCTCGGGTTTATCCGGCTCCAGTTCAATGGTATATTGCCAACCGTTTTTTTTAAATACGGATTCTAATTCTTTCACTCTTTTTCCTGTTTGTACATTGACAACAGCGGGATTCTTTTCCGTGCCCAATTTCGCTGTTTTTTTTCCATTGAATATTTTTTCCATTTTTTCACCATTCCCCTATTTTTATCATCATCCATTTGGTGCAAAACAGCCATCCCTTCCTGCGCCTCATGCGAATCTTTGCCGATCATTCAGGGCTCGAACGGGACGACTCCGATTCAGGCAGCTGTCAGCAGTCCTGATCCAACAAATGCTTCGACAATCTCCTTGCAAGACCGAGGATGGTGAGTGTCGGGGGCAATCCCCAGGCTTCCGGAATAACCGAACAGTCACACACATAAAGATTGTCGTATTCGGTTTTCAGGTTGGTGTCCACGCATTCTCCAATCTTTACCGTACCGCCTGGATGAGACGCCAGCCTCCATGTTTTAAATATTTCCCTGGCGCCTGCTTTTTGAAGAATTTTCTTTGCCCGTTGATATCCGCTTTGCAATCTTTTCTCATCGTCTCTTGTCAACCATTTTCGTATGCCGCCCATATTTCCGATTCGCCCGCCCAGATCATCTCTTATTTTCACCATGATACGGACCGCTTTTTTATGGGAAAAAATCCTGTGAAACCGGAAGGCGGAAAGCGTAAAGATCATATCCAGCATTTTTGGAAGGTCCATATCCGTCATCATATACCCTTCTTCACGCACATGCATTCCGGCAGACATGGGTATTTCCGGTTTATTGTCTATGCCGTCGATGTAGCCGACAACGGAAATCAACGGATCAAAGAAAAAATCAACCCCTGCTTTGGATATTCCGGAATTTTTCAGGATAATGGGAGAGCCGATACCGCCGGCAGCCACAACGATTTTTGATGCAAAAACGTTGTGTTTTCTGCCCCATCTGGAAAACTCAACCCCGATTGCCTTGCCGTTCTCAACAATCACCTGTTTCACTTTTGCACGATTTACCAGTACAGCGCCGGCTTGAATCGCTTCTTCGACAAACAACCGTGCGCTCCATTTCACTTTCCTGGGATCGCCATAATAAAAATGCGCTGGATGTTGATCGGGATCGAACCTGTCCTGAACCATGAATTTATCAAGCTTGTCCCATTTGTATCCCAACGCCCGGGCGCTGTTCATTACCAGTGTTGCCTTGGGTCCCATGATATCATCCCTCAACGGTCCGATGGGAAGCTCCGCGCGGATTTCCTCCACTTCTTTGCGAATATCCACGCCATGGGATTCAAGCATGCTGAACGGCACTGGAAAGCAGGTACCGTAATAAAAAACGGAACTCCCGCCCGTGATTAACCCGCGCACCATTCCCAGAAGCTGGGGTGTAAGCAGAAGGCTTTGAAACGGGATACATTGATAAAGAATATAATGCCAGAATACGCCTTTGAGTTCCGCGTTTTGTCCGCGTTCAAGGATAAGCACCTTTTTACCGTTTTTTGCCAGATCTCTTGCCACCGTGGCACCGCCAGGTCCGGAACCAACAACGATAACATCAAACGTTTGATTGCTGATCTTCATGGCTTACCTCATGGATAGATTTTAAACACAACCTGGTTTATGGGTTACGCTGCATCGATTCGGACGGAACTGTCTGTTTTGCCGGCAGTCTGCGTGGTTCACACCAGACAAAACCTGTGATCGGAATTTGCTTTTCAAGTATCTTTTTATATTCAAATTACGGTTGCGTGTCAAGGAATTGAAACGATTCTTCCTATTGACTGGATTGAAAAATGATCCAACAAGTGGAAAAGGAAACGGCGACATGGGTCACGCAAAGATTCGGACATTCCATTCCAGGTTGGACTTAACATATCGTTTTTAATGAATAAAAATTAATGTCAACAAAGACTTTTATTGTGTTCCGGAAGGGTAGATCGATCGAAGATCCTTCAAAAGGCTGTCCACATTTTTGTAGGGGCTGGTGGCGCCGGCAGAAAAGCGCATCAGAATCTCGTTAAGAGCGCCCGATATGTATGGATACAGCTTGCGCAGGTTGGCGACCCGGTGACGGAACATCAGTGACATGTCGCTCGAAGTTAATGCTTTGTTGAAGTCCGGATAATCCGAGGGCTGAAGGCGGATGTCGTCTAAAGAATGTCTTCCCTTTCCCACAACCTGCAGAAGGACGTTGCCTAAACAGAACAGGTCATAGTCCGGATTGTCGACCTCGTAGTCAAAATCGATCCATACACAGGTATCTGTTTTGTTTTTCAGGATAAGGTGGTCAGCCCGGATATCACCATGATGCAATCCCTGTTTGTGCAGATGGGCAATCGCTTCGATGCACTCCATGACCGGCTGCATAATTTCATGGAGTTTTGTCTGGTAATAAACCTCATGGGTCATCTCTACCCGTCGCAGGTAGGCATAGAGCGATGGGCCTGGTATGAAGTCAATAATCCGAACCAGGTTGCCGACCGCGTCACGCACCGATCGGCCTTGCATGAAATTCGGGTGCCCGCTCATCCTGCTCAGGATCGCAGCCTCCTTTTCCGGACTTCGTAAACATCGGAATACGATCTCACCGATTCGGCTGTTGAAGGTTTCCTCGAAGACCATTTTAATAATCTTCCTTGAACCATGGGTCAGATCCATGGATGATTTGACCCAGAACTTAGGTTGATCATCGATTCCAAACCGGCCTTCCCGTGCATGGCTCAATACCAGGTAGTCGTTTCCGGCCAGTCGCAGGACATCGCCTGGATCGATGGACATAAATTCCGACGTATCCTCAACAATCTGGAGCTTGCCTGACGCTTCCCGACTCGTCACCTCGAAGATACGTTGTCTGAGCGCTTGTGGATGTTCAAATATCATCGCCCCGCTCCTTCTTCTGTCGCAACACCCACCCGGCAACCCGGGTCGTTTTCAATAGATCCTGAATATCGAACTGAAACCAATTCAAGTGAAATATTGCATTGTATCAAATAGTTATCCTGTGCAATCCACGATGCGGCTGAACACCATTTCCGATAATGGAATGGGTATGACAATAACTCAGCTGGTATAATTTATCAACCATGTCCCGAATTCTTCCTGACGGGTTTCAGAACCCTTAATCAGATCGAAGGTCGCGGCAGGATGAGAGGCTCGGACCGGGGGAGTTTTGAAATCCGTTATTCATACCGAAGAGCCTGAATGGGATCCTGGAGAGCTGCCTTGCGCGCGGGGTAAACCCCGAAGAACACCCCGACGGCAACGGAAAAGGTAAAGGCCATGACAATGGACCAGGCCGAAACACTGGTGGGCAGAACGGTCACGAACACAGGAATGACAAAGGCCAGGCCGACCCCGATAAAGATGCCGATAACCCCGCCGGCGCCGGAAAGGGTAATGGCCTCGACGATGAATTGGGCCATGATGTCCTGGTTACGGGCGCCGAGAGCCTTGCGGATTCCGATCTCCCGTGTACGTTCGCGCACTGAAACGAGCATGATGTTCATGATGCCGATCCCTCCCACCAGAAGCGAAATGCCGGCAATGCCGCCTAACACCGCGGTCAATACGCCGAGGATGGTGTTCATGGTCTCCAGAATGGCCCCCTGGGTCTGGATGGTAAAATCCTCCTTGTGTGCATGGCGCCGGATGAGAATGTTTTTTACCTGATCGATGGCGCGCTCGACATCCTCGGCCCGCGGCGTGGAGGCGAGAATTTCGAACAATCCGTCGGTATCGAAAAGCTCCTGGCCGCTTGTCACGGGAATGAAGACCACATCATCGATATCCCACCCAAGACTCGTTCCCTTTTTCCGCATGACGCCCACAACCCGGTAACGCGCATCCGCCAGTCGGACTATTTTTCCGAGCGGGCTTTCCTCTCCGAACAGTTCATCTTTTACGGTTCTACCCAGGACGACAACTTTGGCCTTGGAATCCACATCCCCCTGAGATATGAAAGAACCGGTATCCACAAAGAGATTCCGCACGCGTTCAAATTCCTTGGTCGTGCCGATTATGCTGGTATCGCGCCCAAGGTTTTCGTACTTGATCTTGCCCGTCCCGAACACGATGGGGACCGCGTCGGTTAAAAGCCAGGAGCGACGTTTGAGCGCCAATGAATCATCATAGGTCAATTTGCGGACGGTTCCAGCCGACGGCGGGTGAAATCCCCCGCTGGTGCTGGTCTTGCCGGGCGTTATGATGAGAAGGTTTGTCCCGAGTCCGGTCAGCTCTTTGGTGATGTAGGTCCGTGCACCTTCGCCGATGGATACAAGCAGAATCACCGCCATGACACCGATGATGACGCCGAGCATGGTCAGCCCGGAACGCACCTTGTTGGACAGGATCGCCTCAAAGGCCACCCGGAAGGTTTCAAGAAAATTCATGCATTCACCTGATCATTCAGAATCCGTCCGTCCTTCAGGTTGATGATCCGTTTGCATTGGGCGGCAACATCCGGATCATGCGTCACGATGATGACGGTGACTCCCTGACGGTTGAGTCCCGTCAGGATCTTCAGGATCTCTTCGCCCGAGCTGCTGTCCAGGTTGCCGGTGGGTTCGTCGGCGAGAAGCAGGGGCGGATTGTTCACCAGGGCTCGGGCGATCGCCACACGCTGCTGTTGACCGCCCGACAACTCCGTGGGCTTATGCTGCATCCGTTCTCCGAGTCCAACTTTTTCGAGCAGGGGCAGCGCCCGCTCCCTGCGCCTCCGGGCCGGAACGCCGCTGTAGATCAGCGGCACTTCAACGTTTTTCAATGCCGAAAACCGCGGAAGCAGGTTAAAGGTCTGAAATACGAATCCGATTTTTGTGTTTCGGACCGAAGCCAGCTCATCATCCGTCAGGGTGCTGATTTCGCGAGTCTCAAAATAGTAGACGCCGCTTGTGGGCCGATCCAGGCAACCCAGAATATTCATGAGGGTCGATTTGCCCGAGCCGGAAGGCCCCATAATGGCGATGAACTCTCCGCGTTGAACGTTCAGAACAATATCCGTGAGCACGGTGATCGCCACCGAACCCATGAGATAGGTTTTGGTTATATTGACGAGTTCGATCATCGTACCATTGCCGGGTATTTTTTGTCTCTATGGTTCAATTTTCACCTTTGCCCCGTTCTGCAGCCCTTCGGCCTCAGGGGTTGTGATGACATATTCCCCGGCGGAAAGACCTCCGGTTATCTGGGTAAAACTCCAATTGGTCTCGCCCACTTCAACCGGCTTTAATTTCGCCACGGCCACATCACCCGGCTTCAGGTCCGTTCCCTGAGCGCAATAAATCTGCTTTTTCCCTTCCCGTTCGATGACGGCCTGGGAAGTCACGGAAAGTACATTCGACAGTGTCATCACCGATATCTCCACGTCCGCAGACATCCCGGGCTTGACCTTCGGCTGTTTTTCATTGAAATAAACCCAGACATCCGCCGTGCGGGTTTCGAGTTTGCCACCGCTCACAATGGGTGATATCCGGCCTACATGGCCTTGAAACGTTTCACCCGGGAAGGCGTCGATGGTGATGCGGACAGGCTGATCCAGGCGCAGTCTGCCCAGGTCGACTTCATCGATGGTGGCCAGTACATAGATGTTCTCCGGATCCACAATCATCACGATCTGCTTCCCCGGAAGCAGCAGTTCACCCACCTCGGTGTACTTCTTCGCGACAACGCCGTCAAAAGGAGTTCGAATAATCGCGTATTCCTGTTTCACTTCGGCATCGGCCTTGGCCGCCTGGTATTGCGCCTTTGCGATTTCATGGGTCCTGCGTGCCGCATCCAGATCCTGCTGAGCGATCATGCCTTTATCAAACAACGCCTCCGCGCGGTTTTTGTTTTTTTCAGCCTCTTCATAGGTCGCCTTGCTCTGGGCCAGGTTGCTTCTGGTCTGAACCGATTCCTCACTCAAATCGAGCTGGGCAATGAGATCCCCGGCTTTGACCATGTCTCCCTCCTGAACCGGGAGCTTGACGACCCGTCCGGTGCGCTGGGCCGACAGGGTGACCTCTGTTTCGGACGTGACCGTGGATGTGGTCGTTGCATTCACGATAACGCGGAGTTCATCGGGCTTGAGTTCGGTCATTTTGACCGGGATTGCTTTCTTTCCGCCCAGCACCCACCATCCCGCGATAACGGCTGCTCCGATCAACAGGAGCCAGACCCATTTCCTTCTCAACAGCTTGCCGATCGTATTCATTCCACCATTCCTTGTAGTTGCTCCCCTTTTCCCATTGCCTTCAGAAGCCTCGCGGCGGCAAGCTGGAAATCATACAGGGACTGGACATAATCCGTCTCTGCCTTTACCGATGAAACCTGCGCATCCGTCACATCGATGTAAAGCCCGACGCCTTCCTCATATCGGCCCTGGGCAATGGCGAAATTTTCCATGGCTTTTTGAAGAAAACGCTCCATCACCCCGATACGGACCCTCGCGCTTTCCATATCCGCGTAATATCTGCTTATGTCGACCATAATGGCCTGGCGGAGTATGTCCCGTTGCGCCTCGAGCAATTGGAGGTTTGATTTCGCCTCGCTCACCTTCCCGGAGGTGAGACCGCCTTCGTAAAGAGGAACGGAAAGAGCGATCCCCGCATTCCAGCTGTTTTCAATATCCCCCTTGAAGATTCCCATTTCAGTTGTGCCGTTCGCCCAGTTATAGCTGCCGTTGAGAGCGATAGCCGGGCGATGATTCGCTTCTTCCGCCCGAACGCGCGCTGCCATGGCCGCGATGTCCGATTCAGCCTTGAGCAGGTCCGGACGGTTTTCAAGGGCCTCGGCCTTGATCTTTGCAAGGGACGGGATGGCCGGCCAGATTGTCAGGCTGTCATCGATCTCGATTCGGCCTTCCGGATCGACACCCATGGTGTTGTTCAAGGTCATACCGCTGATTCGCATACGATTGTCAGCGTTGATAAGATCAAGCCGCATGCTGTTCACCTCTACTTCGGCCCGGGTTACGTCAAATATGGGTTTGGACCCGGTCCGATAGAACGCTTCGGCCTGTTTGAGACGGCTTTCAGACTGTTCCAGTGTTTTTTGAGCGAGAATGACAAGCCTTTGAGACTGGAGCAGATCGAAATAGGCCTGTTTCACGTTGAAGATCACGTCCTGCTTTACCCGTTCCGCGTCCAACTCTGCCGACCGTGTACTCAGACAAGCTGAATCATAGGCGTTACCGGTCCGGCCGAAGTCATAAATGGTTTGATTTAGGGATAGCGATGTGCTGTAGCTCTTGGTAACGGTGTCCCCAAAGGCACTGCCATCCTGATGCGCCTCCGAGTAACCCGTGCTTGCCGTAATCCGGGGCAGATAGCGGGAGACAGCCTGCTTTTCACGGCCCTTGCCGGCTGATAGATCTGCCTGGGCCGCGCGAATGCTCGGCTGATTTTTCAGAGCGGTTTCAATGCAATCGTCAAGGCTGAGTCTGCTTTCCGCCGTCCCGGTCTGAACCGACCAGAAGAACACCGGAATCAGAAGAACGATCAATCGAATCCATTTCATTCGCATGTTGAGTTTGTTCGCTTTCTTGTTTTCATTACATTATCGTTTCACCGCGTGGACAGGGACCCGCTTTGTCAAAGGCATTTTATACATCGGAAACAATATCGATGTTTCTGAAATAACCGATGGCGCCTTTGCTGATTTTCTTGATGGAGAACAAGGCGTGATCTGCTGCGGCTAAAAGCGAATCCGCGTCGGAGGCATGTTCGGGAAAAGTGGCTACGCCGCAGCTGGCTTGAAGCTTTATTGATACACCTCTGCTGAGCAGATAATCTGTCGCTTGAATTTGAGATTGAATTTGTGATGCCTTGTTTGCGGCCTGATGCTGGTCCAGGCCCGGCAGAACCACGACAAATTCGTCGCCTGCGTAGGCTACGGCATAAGCCGGTGATTCGAGAGTGCTTTTGATGGTACTTGCGACTTCCTGAATCGCATAGCTGCCGTTTAAATGGCCGTGCGTATCCACAACCTGCTTGAAGTTGTCCATGTCCATAAAAAGAAGGGAAACCTGGGTTTGATTTTGTCTGGCGGTTTCGATCAGACCAGCCAGAGACTGGTAAAGAAAACGCCGATTATACAGGGAGGTCAAATTATCACGAAGGGACTGCTCACGAAATCTTTTTTCACTGGCTCGCAATGTCTCTTCGGCTTGCTTGCGTTTGGTAATATCTACCAGGGAAATTACAACCCGTGAGAACGTTTCTTCATGGCCTGCAAGAATCAGGGCTCGGACAAGGACACTTTTCTCTTTTCCCTTCAGTGTGTAAATCGTCTGTTCTCTTTCCCGTTGAATCGTGCCCTGATCCAGCATCAGGATAATCTCTTTCGCCATCTGCTGGAATTCGCTGCCCAGCGCAATCAAAGGAATTCCCGACAGCTGAACGTTCTTCTCCTCTATCTCCAGCAGATCATAAAACGCGTCATTGCAGTCAACGGTTTTAATGAGTGACATACAATGCGGCACTTCTTCGGGGTACTGCCGCAGGTAATGGCTCAGATTCGAAACACCGGATTGACGAAGCTGTTCAAGATAGGCTTTGAGTTCAGAGGCATCCCGTTCCATCATGGCAATGGGCGCTGACTTGAATAACAGGTGGTAGCGCTTTTCGCTTTCCACGGCGGCTGCCTGAGCCAGTTTCAAATTGGTAAAGTTCTCCACAAACGCCATGACACCGGACACGTCACCCGTGGAATCGACAACAGGGCTTATGTAAAAGCGCAATTCCAGGCAACTTCCATTATCGTTGATGCAGGAATAATCGCGAATCATGGATTTTCCGGTCTGCCGGCAGCGACGGATGTCATCACTGACTCCTGAATCAATCAGGGGTTGAAATTCAAAAATGTTTATTGATTCGGGAGGTTGACTTTCTGGCCACGGGAGCATCTCCCGCGTTTTGCGGTTCAGGCCGGTGATGCGCCCTTTCAGGTCAATGGTGAAGATACCGAACGGCGCACTATCACCCAATACCCGGTTGTTCTCTTCAATTGCCTGCAAAGCGTCTTCCGCCTGCTGGCAACGCTTTTGAAGCGCCTCCATTTCTTTCTTCTGGCGGCGCAATTCATCCAGTTCTTTAAGCAGATCCTTTTTTGGATTGGATGCATTCTTTACCATTGTTCGAACCCTTTACATGTTAAAGACCGGCAGTTTGACATGCGGGTATTGACCTGGTCGGACTTCCGCTCACGCAAAGGCGCGAACCCGAAGAGCGACAAGCAAACAGAATGAGGAGGCTTGAATCTTGTCGGATCAAATCAAAACAATCTCTTTCATTCAAGGTCTGACCCTAATTTTACATGCTGTCAGAATCTTTCAAGATTAAAGATCTGATACCCATTCCACCCGTGTAAATCAGCCGTGAATTTACAAGTCGGCTGAATTTGCCGGGCCAACGCCTTTAGGAAAAAATTTAACATCCGGTATATCCTTAAAATCCGAATCTTGAGTCCATAGGATGCAATGATACGCCCGTGCAGTTGATAACATAATGCTATCCGCCATTGGAAGGGCATACTGGATGCTTATTTTGGATGCATTCATTGCAATACGGGTGCTGAGATCCACCACCTTGCCTTTCTGCATCGCCGCGACGGCCTGAAGTGCCTCGCTCTCTTTGGATTCACGCAGTATTACCTTGAAAACCTCATAAATCGAAATCGTTGGCACAATCAACGTTGAAAAATCTTTCAGAGGCATCGAAAAATGATCCGCATTCGGTCCGTCTGCGAAATATTCAAGCCATCCTGAGGAATCAACCATATTCATAACCGGTCATCCTCGCGGGTGAAATCCGTGTTTATTCCTTTCAGAAATCCTTTCAGGTCTGCAATGTTTTTATCCGGTATCAACTCAATTCGACCATCATATTCAATAACTTTCATTTTTTGGCCAGGACGAAGCTTGAGGGATTCTCTAATATTTTTAGGAATAACTACTTGATATTTTGGGGAGACTGTAACCGTATCCATCGTGACACCTCATATCGATCTATTTTTGGTATTACAATAACATCATCGATAACATTGTGTCAAGTTCGCTCCAATG
>CAZOEW010000009.1:0-21718 GCA_964578935.1 uncultured Desulfobacterales bacterium
GAAAGATTTTAGATGTAGAAGCATCATCCGCGATTGTTGATCCGGATCTGTATAGAAACAGAGCATGAAATCTATTGGGAAAAATTTGAAATCATTTGATATCGGTTTTGCCAGAGCCTTGAATATTGCATTGAAGCATACTGATTCAATTGGTACGGAAATCCTTCCGATAATGGACATTGCAGGAAGGATATGCGCGGAAAAGGTTACGGCAACAGTCGATGCCCCTTCCATGGATGCTTCTCTCAGAGATGGTTATGCGGTTGCTTCAGTTGATATCGCATATGCGGGGCCCACCTCTCCGGTGGAACTTGAAATTTCGGGCAATGCCGTGGCAGGGGAGGACAGGATCCACCGCCTGCCGTTCGGAAAAACAATCCGGGTATTAACCGGCGCAACCGTTCCAAAGGGCGCTGATTCAATCCTTGAAGAAGAAGTCGTAAAACAGGAGAATGGACGGATTCAGGTGTTTGCGGGCGCCCGGGCTGGAAAAAATATTCTTGTACAAGGATCGGATGTAGCCAGGGGAGAAATTCTCGCAAAATCAGGGCAGGAAATGAATCCGGGGCGGATCGGCCTTCTTGTTGCCGGTGGAATTTCAAGACTGCGGGTTTTTAAAAAGCCGAAAATAGGGCTCCTTGCAATCGGAAGCGAGCTTTTTTTACCTGGAAAAAGCCTTCCCAGGGGAAAATTATATGCAAGCAACGTGGCGCTTCAGCATGCCTGGTGTAAATCGCTGGGATTTGAAACCGATGTTCAGATTGTGGAGGATTCGCCTTCGGCAATTTCTGCCCGGGCGAAAAAAATGCTGGCCAGGACGGATCTCCTCATCACGTCAGGCGGTGCCTGGAAAGGAGATCGTGATTTTGTCATCAAGGTGTTTATGGATCTGGGCTGGAAATTGCTGTTTCATCGCGTCAGGATGATGCCGGGAAAAGCGCTCGGCATGGGCATAAGCGGCCGAAAGCCGGTTTTCTGCCTTTCAGGAGGCCCGACTTCAAATGAAATCGCTTTCATGATGATTGCACTGCCGGTCATCCATCGGATGGCCGGGGTGAAAAAATCTACACACCTTCATCTCGATGCAAAATTGGAAAAAACTGTAAAGGGTGTACGTGATTGGACTCAGTTTGTGCATTGCCGCGTCATTCGGAGTGATTCCGAAACGCTTTTACGGCCGATAAATCTGAAAAGCCGCCTGTCTTCCATGGCATTGGCCCAGACGATTATCCAGATACCGGAAGGAATCGAAGAGATACCCGCGGGAAGCGTTGTATCCTCAATCTGCATAGACAGGCACCCGGGGTAAACTATTTTCCCTTTTCCATTCAACACGCTAAAAGAAATAGTCCATCATTGAATGTATCATTTCAGGGACAAGAAGTCCTCGCTAAGATCATCGACAGTGATAGAAATTATATTTCTGCAATATGGACAGACAGTTTTCAGATCCATACATCTTGACTATTGATGGCCTTGCAGATAGGTTCCATAAAAATGAAAAGTTGATTTTTTAAAAATCATGATCCGTCTTTCAGGAATATCGGCATCGCCTGTTTCAGCTGTGATCTCTGGAAACGCAATCGGATTCAATACTGCTGGATGAAACTCCGGCTGGATTAAACATGTTGGAGGAACCAATGCACCACGATCATCATGAAAAAGAAAATGATATGTCTTTTCGGGAAAAACTGGAAAAATTGTTACAGCACTGGGTAAAACACAATACAGATCATGCGGAAACATACCGTGCATGGATGAAAAAGGCGGAAATGGAGGATATGAAGGAGGTTGCAAACCGACTGGAGGAAGCGGCTGAAATGACGATTCAGATTAATAAAAAGTTTGAAGAGGCAATTCGATCCGTTGCAAAAACCTAGATTGGATCAATGAATGCGGGTTAGATTGAAGGTTTCCTGTTTTTTATGACCTGCGTTGATAAAAAATCGACCTCAGATATTTCTGAGGCTCAAACAGGTTTGTATCATTTGTGAGTGATTCGGTCGCACCGATTAAAAGGTATCCATCCTTTTCCATGATGTTTGCGATTTTCTGGTAAAGTCTGCTGCGTTCCTCCGGAGCAAAATAAATGGCTACATTCCTGCAAAAAACAATATCGAATTTACCCATCCCTGCAAGCGAGTCCAGCAGGTTTATCTTTTTAAACGTAGCCATTGATCTTAATTCGTCTTTTATCTTCCAGCCATCACCATCCGGAATGAAATATTTACGGAGCTTCTCAGGAGGAAGTCCTCTGGAGATTTCAAATTTGTTATATTTTCCATAGCTTGCTTTGACAATAACGGCATTTGAAATATCGGTTCCAAGGAGTTGTATGTCATATTTTTGGGGATCAAGATAAAGCTCTTTCAGCACCATGGCAATGCTGTAAATTTCCTGTCCGGTTGAGCTGGCGGCGCTCCATATTCGAATTTTTATCCGTTCTCCTGGTCTAATATTTTTACTTCTATTGTCGATAAGGTCTGGAATGATTTTGTACTGAATAAGGTCAAATGGAGCTTTGTCCCGGAAAAAATAGGTTTCGTTGGTTGAGATATTATCAATGATTTTTTTTTCCACGGATTTGGTATTATCCATCCGTGCTTTGTAATACAGTTCTGAAAATGAATTACAGTCAAGCTCATCAAGAAGGGGATTCAGCCTTGTCTCAATCAGATATTCCTTTCCGGCTTCAAGCAAAATACCCGATATGTCCATGATGTATTTGGACAGAACTTTATATTCATCTGTATTTATTTTTTGCATCAGCAATTTTTTTAATGGGATCCTTTAACTGCATTGACAATTCCCAAAGGAATTTTATCAAGCGATAATACAATATCGGCAAGGTTGCTTTCAATTACGTCTTTGGGCATTCCAAATACCGTGCATGACTCTTCATCCTGGGCGATAATAAAGGAGCCGCTTTGTTTCAGTAACTGGGCCCCTTTGGTTCCATCTGATCCCATGCCTGTCATGATTACGCCTGTAGCTCTTCCGACATAGTGCTCAGCAACTGAACGAAAAAGGTAGTCAACCGAGGGTTTGCAACTGTTTTCCGGGGGATCGTCCGTTATTCTGATGATCCTGTTTTTTCCATCTGCACCGGCTGCGACTTTCATATGCTTGCCCCCGGGAGCGATTAATGCGGTATTGATGGGTAAAAGCTGGCCGTCTCGTGCCTCAGCCACACTCAGATTGCATTTTGCGTTTAAACTCTTTGCAAGAGATGCCGTAAAAATCGGCGGCATATGCTGAACGATAAGAATCGGTACTCCGATATCCGGAGGAATCAGAGGCATCATCTTCGCTAAAGCGTTCGGACCTCCGGTGGAGATCCCGATGACAACAATCTCTGATTTGGTTTTTATGCGTCCAGCTGCAATTTCAGGTGCGGTGGCGCTTTTTTTACTTTTTGACGGCAGCTCTCGTTTCTTGTCGGTTGTTATGGGTTCTCCCTTTAAAATACTTTTTATTCCCTGGTGTCGTTTAAAGGCTTTCAGTATGGGAGCAATCAGACCTTTTATTTCATTTCTGTTTTCAGCCATGGTCCCGGAAAGAGGCTTGGGGATAAAATCAAAAGCGCCCAGTTCCAGAGCCCTGATCGTCATTTCCCCACCTTCTCTGGTGGAGGTGCTCAGCATAATCACACCGGTATCCGGACTCTCTTTTTGTATGTGCGCAAGCACATCAAGACCGTTCATTACCGGCATTTCAATATCGAGAGTAATTAGATCCGGCTTCAGCGATGCTATTTTATGGAGTGCAATTTTACCATTACTGGCTGTACCCACAACTTCAACATCGGGAAGTTCGGACAGAATATCGGTGACTATTTTTCTGTAAACGATGGTGTCATCAACCACCATAATTTTTAATTTTGCTGTGTCAGTCATTTTCCAAAGCCGGTTCCTGTGATTGAAAATTTTTAGGGGTGTTAATGCCTTCAGGTTTCAGAAAAGTGAATACATGTCAGGGTATCTAAAACGTGTGTTTGTTGAAAACATGCTTTATGGCTGAATGGTTAACGGTTCATCCGTTTTGCCTGTTCGGTTATTATTGGTCTTTTAACGCTTCCTCTATATCCAGAACACCGATAAGACTTTCTTTTGTTTTAAAAACACCTTTAAAGTATCTTCCCTGAAGACCTCCGATATTGGCGGGGGCAGGTTCAATTTTATCTGTCTCGGCAAGAAGCACGTCACTGATACGGTCGACCATGAATCCGATTTGCTCATCCTGTGATTGTATGATGATATTCCGGCTGTCTTTACTTTTTTTAATCGGTGAAAGGCCAAGTTTTTTACCGAGGTCGATGACAGAGACAATCCGGCCTCGAAGATTTAATACGCCGATAACATAATCAGGGGCCTGGGGAACCCAGGTTGCTTCCATGTGCCGGTTGATTTCTTGAATATTCAGAATGTCGATTCCGCAGAGGGCGTCACCAATAAAAAAAGTTGCAAGCTCCAGCACCTGATTATCATTTTTTCCCAAATTGTTTTTTTTCATGACGAGCTCCTTACCTGAGAAAAAAAGGCCTGTGATCACTCTGCTAGAAGTTTTTTAACAGATTCGACCAGTTTTTCGCGATCCAGTTTGATTTGGTAGTCATCGATCCCCATGAGGGCTCCTTTGGCCATATCCTCATCTCCTGCCAGGGATGTGAGCGCGATAATTCTTAAATGGGAAAATCGATCATCGCCTTTTATCTTGGCAGCAAATTCGAAACCATCCATATTCGGCATTTCCAGATCTGTCACGATGATGTCCACGGTGCCTGCATTTTTTTCAAGAAAATTCCATGCTTTCTGTCCGTCTTCGGCCTCAATAACGCGATAGCCGTCATCCTCCAGAAAGCCTCTGACCTGGGCGCGAAAAAAATCTGAGTCTTCGGCAAACAGAACGGTACGCTTCTTTTTCATATTTGCCTGCATTGTCTGATGCTCGTCAAACCAATCTGGATTTATGGTTTGTACCAGTTCGAAAATATCCACTAAAAGTGTTGTGTGATTTCCGATTATAGCGGAACCCATTATTCCCGGCTGCTTGAGAGTCATATTATCAATTTTTACGGTTACATCAACAGCGTCAACAGGCGGTCTCACCATAAGGCCGACTTCTCTTCCGGCTAGCGTGAATACGATTACTTCCAGTTGTTCGGACTCCGGCAGGGGCTTTACATTGGCTACTTCATCCAGTGAGAAAAGAGGAAGGCTGTCGCCTCGATACTGGATGACTTTTTTGCCACCAACCGTTTCGATGTCTGCAACTTTTATTCTTTCTATTCTTGCGACAATACCCAGTGGAACAGCACATTGCTCTTCATCATCATTTCTGAAAAGAAGCACGGATGTCTTGTCTCCTTCCTCTTTCTGGGCTATGGCTTTTTTCTTTGCCACTTCATTTACACGATCAGAGCCCTCCAATGATGTCAATTGCGCCATCTGGGCAAGGCCTGCCACATCAAGGATCAGGGCAACCCTGCCATCTCCCATTATGGTTGCACCGGCATAGCCCTTGCAAGCCTTCAGATGCCGACCTAACGGTTTGACAACGATTTCTTCGGAGTCACAAAGCTGATTTACAATCAGACCGTATTTGAACAAACCCGCTGAAACCACGGCAATGTTGATTGCACTTTTAATATTGGTGCGTCTTTCAGATTCAGAACGGGGTTCATGCTCCTTTATAACGTCAGATTCCATGACAGGCGCTTCAGGCGCTGTTTTATCCGGCTCTTCATTCTTAAAAAAAGGACTGTGCTTGGAGCGGCGATCCGCTATATTAATTCTTCTCTCCGGCATCGGTCTTCCATTAAATGAATTGACATATGTTTTGTCTATCCCCAGAACCTTTGCAAGGTTCAGGAGGGGAAGCAGGCTGCCTCTCAGACGCACAACCTCCGCGTCACCAACTTTTTCAATTCTGTTTTTTACCTGGCTTGCCGGGATTCTGAGAAGTTCGTTAAGATTGACCTGGGGTATCGCATAACGTTCATCTCCTAATGATATGATCTGGCTTGGAATAATCGCGAGTGTAAGAGGAAGTTTGATGCGGATAACCGTTCCGACATTGTTTTTGGATTCAATATCTAAAATTCCGCCTAGTTTGTCCAGATTGGTTTTGACCACGTCCATTCCGACACCTCTTCCAGAGACATCGGTTACATTTTTCGCGGTTGAAAAGCCGGGCAGAAAAATCAGGGCGGTCTTTTCCTTGTCCGACATGGCGCGTGCCTGATGGTCGGTAATCAATTTTTTCTGCAAGGCTGAAGCCAGAAGCTTGTTCCCGTCAATCCCTCTCCCGTCGTCTGAAATTTCGATATTGACCTGCCCGGCTTCGTGAAAGGCCTTGAGAGATATTTTTCCTTTAGGATCTTTTCCGATTTTTTGCCGTTCATCCGGAAGTTCAATGCCATGATCAACTGCATTTCTTACCAGATGAGTCAGAGGGTCGTTTATCGCTTCAATGATGGTTTTGTCCAGCTCAACACTTTTTCCTTCGATTGACAAGTTGACTTCTTTGTTCAGCTCCCGTGCGAGATCACGGACGACTCGGGGGAATTTATTGAATACATTAGAAATCGACTGCATTCGGGTCTTCATGATTGCTTCTTGAAGTTCAGATGTAACCATGTCGATCCGCTGGCCCGACATTTCAAGGTTTCGCGCATCGTCAGATGTGATTCCCTGAAGAAGCTGATTTCTGCTCAGAACCAGTTCGCCGGCTAATGTCATGAGATTGTCTAAAAGATTAATATTTACTCTGAGATGTGTTTGAGCGACAGTGGCTTTTGCTGTTTTGTCTTGCCTGCTTTTTGCCATACCTGGTTCGAAGAAAGGTTCTGAATCGAATTCATGCGCTTCCGGGATTTCTTTTTCAGTGTTCTGTTCAAGTTCCGGTTCAAAAGTGGTGTATGGTTGGTTTTTGACAGACGGAGTTTTATCCGGAACCGCCTTGAAAGAAGACTCAGGTAATGTTTCCGGTGGAGAGGTTAAAAGCATGTCGGGTGTGACAATATGAATATATTTTTCATCAACATCCAAAAGCGCTGTAACGATATCCGGCTCAATAATGGTGGCGAAAAGAATATAAAACGGAATTCGTGATGGGATATCTTCATTCAGAGTTCCAACGGCTTCGATATCGATTTTTGACTGTATCATTTTGCCGCTTTTTAAAAGAGAAGAAATTACATCCAGCGGGGTTTTCATTTTTCGTTGAATGTCATGAATCAGGTCATATTCAATGAGATAGATGATCATGCCTTCTCGTTGCGCTTGATCGATGTCAAATCTGGGGGCTTCGAGGACTGTTTTTTTCCCTTTCACCGGGATGTAAAATACACCGGACAAGCTTTTTTTTTGGTCGGTCGGCAGTGAAGCGGACGTGAGCCCGACAAGAGAGACAACGTGCTCGGAAATATCGAACTCATTGCTTTTCTCCACATCGTTGATCATGTCTTTTAATGTGTCAAAAGCTTTTAGAAGAATGTTTATGGTTTTCGGTTGAGGTATGATTTCTCGACTGCGGATCAGGCCGAGAACATTTTCGATTTTATGAGACAGTTCTTTAATATTGGTAAGTCCCATGAAACCGGCGCCTCCCTTTATAGAATGGGCAGCTCGAAATACATTGTTTACAAGCTCTTCATCTATATCGGCTCCTGCCTTTTCTATTGAGAGAAGATCGTTTTCGATGCTCGAAAGATGATCCAGCGATTCTTCAACATACATTTGCAGGGTTTCATCATCTTCAAAAATCATGGTTATCCTCCCGGCGGATCAGGCCTGGTAATGGGGAAAATTGAAGCAATTGATTAAATTAAGAATAAGCTGTTAAATTTTTAAAACATATCGAATAATTGTTGCCAAGTCAATCGTTCTTGGATTTGCGTGGCTGTGTGTCCGTCTGTTCAAAAAATGCCCGGAGCCATATCGGGACGGCGCTTTTTATGGGTTCATCAATATGAATCAAGTGAATTTTGAAATGGGCTTACTTTCAGGCAGAAATCGTTTATAATGAAGCCCATGAAAAAATTTTTGAGTTGACAAGTGGTTCACAGGCTCTTCCGACCGCAATGGTTTGATCGTGAAAGATGTTTAAAAGCGCCATGCCAAGACCTGCAGACGCCAGCATTGGAAGATAGGTCCTTTCAAGCAAAAGCCTTTTTTCCTTGTACCCATGCCCGGAAGTAAGGTTTGACAGGCCCACAATCGTTTTAACCGGAAATCCCAGTACATCTGGAATATTTCGAATAACATTAAGGACCTCTCGGGCCTGCTCACTTCCATTTTGCCATGACAGCGGTACAATAACGGGATCAATGATAAGCTGGTTTTGATCAATATTCTGGTTTTGCATTGCCTGCAGAATTTCTATTGCAAGACTGAATCTTTCTGAAGCATCATTCGGAACCCTGCTGTTCGGATGCAGTAAGTATCCTATTATATCAACCTTATATTTTTTTGCAAGAGGCAGAATTCGGTCCAACTTTACGGGTTCCAGAGAGAATCCATTGATAATCGCAGTCTTTTTGTTTGCTTTTAAGCCGGCTTCCATGGCTATCGGATTCGCGGTATCGATCATGACGGCAAGATCTGTAACAGATTGAACCGTTTCAACCAGGAAGGTCATTTTTTCTTCCGGATTCCGGGTCAGTGGCCCTGAGTTGATATCAATGGCATCTGCCCCTGCCCTTTCACATTGGATAACCAGTTCCTTAATCGGCTCAGGATCTAAGTTTCTCAGGGCATTCTGAACAGATGGATTAACGATATGAAGGTTGTCTGCAATAAGCTGCATCAATTAATCCCTATGTGTTCCTGTCCAGTAATTTTCTAAAAAATCCAAAGATTTGTAAATCTCCGGAAAGGAAAAAACTTCAATCGATACGGTCCCGCTGAATTGGAAAAGCTGTTTTATTATGGTTTCCATCTGTTTTGGAGGCATGTGCACAAGCGAAAGATGATCCTGTCCACCCTTTGCTCCGTGGAGATGAATAATGGCTGTTTTTTCCAGCCATGCATCAAATGTTTTTTCAATATCGGCTTTATAAATGATAAGATGACCGATATCCAGACAAACAGATAGATGAAAATCCATAATGATTGTTTCTACCAGCTCGATTGGATAAAAAA
Organism: uncultured Desulfobacterales bacterium; assembly: GCA_964578935.1. Taxonomy (GTDB): domain Bacteria; phylum Desulfobacterota; class Desulfobacteria; order Desulfobacterales; family SURF-7; genus JAQYVL01. The sequence goes on from CAZOEW010000009.1 coordinate 9,144, forward strand.
GATTTTCTACGGATATGTCCCTGCCATGGATATCCTTTCCAATCAGTTCTTCCATACTCCGATAGATTGAATCCTGCCATTGTTTTAATGAATCCTGCTGATTCATTTTTTCTCCTGGAACCAGGTGAAGTGTGTTGGTGGTTGGAGAAAGAGGACGGGTCCGTTCTAAGAATCGTTTTAAGGTATCAACCGCATGCATTCTTATAGAGGGGTCTGAATCTCCAAGAGAAATATCGATAGGAAGATGAATATTGTAAGAAAGGTTCAACCCGTCAGCCAGATTCTTCAACTCCTGTATCTCCCGAGTTGAAGGCAGGCTGTTTTCATAATGACTTTCAAAAAATAGAAGTTCGATTTCATCCAGAAATGGACCCAGCATTTTAACGTTCTGTACATAGTTGTCGGGATAGATGAAGGAGGTGGTACCTATCCGGAACGGGAACCTGTTTTTATATGATTTTATAAGCGAAGAAACCATTTTCTAAAAAATGAGAGCCCGAAAGAACCAGAACAGGAGGAGACCCATAAGGGATGAGACAACCATGAGAGAACATGCCTCCTTTATGTGTTCAACTGTTGTTTTTCCATAAGTTTTGCCGATATATGGTTTTGAAACCAGTTTTCCATGATATACATTCGGACCGCCCAGTGTCACCTCCAAAGAACCGGAAAATGCCGCCTCCGGATATCCGGCATTTGGACTTGTATGGCATCTTCCATCCTGAATGGCTGTTCGGAAAGCCTGAACGCCTTTGCCTGAAAAAAACTGGGCCGATACCGCTATGATTGGAACCGATATTCGAGCCGGGATAAAGTTGAAAAAGTCGTCAATTTTAGCAGCAGCCTTGCCAAAATGGATATAGGTATCATTTTTATATCCGACCATAGAGTCCAGTGTGTTGACCATTTTATAGGCCATCGCAAGGGGCGCACCGCCCAAAGCCGCAAAAAAAAGAGGAGACAGGACCCCATCCACGAGATTTTCTGCAACCGTTTCAACCGTGGCTCGGGTTATGCCTTCTTTGTCGAGCGGATTCACATCTCTGCCGACAATGAGGCCGACCTCCTGTTTAGCCTTTTCAAGATTCGGATGCAAAAGCGCATCATATACCTTCATGGCAGCATCCTTCAGCGACTTTACTGAAATGCAGTAATAAAGCAATATTGTTTCAATCAGAAATCCAAAAACCGGATGGATAGCTTGAACGGTGGATACAATCAAGGTGCTGAGGCACCATGTGCAAAAGATAAGAAAAAGTGCAAAAAAACAACCATTTATGGTTTGACCTGCCGGAAGTTTTCGGAATCGGGGCTCGAGGTATACAATGGCGTTTCCCATATACCGGACTGGATGGGGAAGAAAATCCGGATCTCCGACAGCAAGGTCAAGGATAAAAGCTGCCGGAAGGATATATTCGGGGGGAAGGCTATTCATTTTCGGGCTACCAGGGCGGATAATTTTTTTGAAAGCTGCTGGTTCGCATGTTTGCCTTTAAGGGATATGCGGATATATTTTTCTGTAAGCCCTTTAAAATTTTTGCAATTCCGTATCAGGATGTTGTCTTTTGAAAGGTTTCCGCTTATGGCCTCTGCTGTTAACTCCCCGGAAAGCTTAATCAAGATGAACGGGACCTGGCCCGCAAAAAAGGAAAAGCAAGGAATCCCCTTGAGTCGCGCCAGAAAACGATCCCGTTCCATTTTAATAAACTGCCTGGACGTATCCATGAATGTATCCATCTCTTTTTGGTGTTGCAAAATATAGGTTGCAGCCTTTTGAGCCAGGCTGTTAACGTTCCATGGAAGCTGATATTTCCGATACTTTTCAGTGATTTTCACCGGAGCTTTCAGAAAACCGGTTCGAAGGCCCGGAATAGAGAAGATTTTTGACATGGAACTGAGAACAATAATATTTTTGGAATTTGAATGAATCATGGTCTCCGACTTGCCTGATGAAATAAAGGGGAGATACGACTCATCGATCACAAAAAGGGTATCCGGATGAGACTTGCAGATTTTTCTCAGGGTTTCGAAAGGAGTCAGCGTTCCAGTCGGATTATTGGGGTTGCAGATAACAACCATCTCCGCTTTTTTGGCTTTTTCGGCGATCCGGTCAGGATCATGATGAAAGCGATTGGATGGTTCTGCCATCAGAAACGAACAAGTTGTCCGGTTCATCCGGCAGGCATCCTCATAGTCTGAATATGTCGGTCCCAGGATCAGGGCTTTTTTAATGTTCAGCGCTTTTGGGATGGTATAGATAAATTCTGTTGTTCCGTTTCCCGCAAGTACCCGCCCTCTCGTAATGCCATAAGCCTTCTGAAAGCTTTCGGATAGAAATGCCGCATCTGCGTCGGGCAGGGCTTTTACAACAGACATATTGTCTGTCAGAAATTGGAGTAACCCTGGAGGCGGTCCCAGAGGATTCAGGTTGCTGCTCATGTCGATTATCTGATCGGGTCTGCAGCCATTTTTTTTTGCCAGATCATATATGTTTCCGCCGTGGCCATGGATCATAATGGTTTCTGTCCTGATTATAGGTTTATTGCACCGGTTAAAAACAGCAACGCTTCAATGATTTCGGTCATCGCTCCAAGCATATCTCCTGTGATGCACCCCATTTTCTTTTTATAGTATGTAAGAATTGCAGCAACTGCTGCCAGAAAACAGAGGTTAATCAAAATGAATGTCCACCCTAGAAGAAAAGAGAGAAAAAACGGAATCAACAGCCCCCAGAAGGTCGATATCTTAATCTTCTGGTGAAAAAAAGCATGCCCTGTACCGCCTTGCGGCCTTCCGTAATGGAGAAATTTGAATCCAAAAAGGGTTCCGCCTCTTGCATAGGCCGGAACGATAATGAGAAGAATCATGCGGTTGCTGTCGATTCCAAGGATGCCCGCATATTTCAGCGCAAAACAACAGATAACGGCAACAACTCCGATTGCGCCGGCTCTGCTGTCTTTCATGATGGCAAGCGCTTTTTCTTTTGTGCCTCCTCCATATAACCCGTCAGCAGTATCGCATAGTCCATCCATGTGCAAAGCGCCTGTAAGGATAACAAGAAAAATTGTATCCAGAACGGCTGCCACGGGAGCCGGCCAGAATTGCAGTACAAGCATATCGAAAAAAGCCAGAAGCAGACCAATCAGAAGCCCGGCCAGAGGGAAATATGGAAGTGTTTTTTCCGGGGAAAAGTCTCCTCCCTTTCCCAGCGGAATGATCGTTAAAAACTGTATGGCGGATCGCAGATGTTTCATGATTTATCTTTAATGACAACCGGAATTCCTGCGACCATCCAGATGACTCTGTTGGAGGTCGCAGCGACTTTTTGATTCACAAACCCGGCTGAATCCCTGAATGAACGGGCCAGAAGGTTTTCCGGTACAATTCCGGCACCCACTTCGTTTGAAACAATGATGACAGGAGAGGAGGCGTTTTTTATTGAGTGAACCAGCTGGTTTGTTTTCATAACGATTTTTTTTTCTTCTGTTTTTTCCATCATGAGGTTGCTGATCCAGAGCGTAAGGCAATCCGCAATTACAACATCTGCCCGGTTGGCGCAATCGGAGATGGCTTTGGGCAGATCCATCGGGGCCTCAACCGTTTCCCATTCCGAACTTCTTTCTCTCTGATGATTGTCTACGCGCTTTTTCATTTCATCATCATAAGGTATGCACGTGGCGATAAATATTTTTTTCCCTTTAATCTCTTCAGCCATCTGTAGCGCGTGGCTGCTTTTACCGCTTCTGCATCCACCGATTATCAGTATTTTATCCTGCATGTCCGTTATCCTTATTTCATTCAGGTGTTGATATTGCAATCAATTTTCGACAGCCTGAATTTAAATCAGTTTGAGAATCGTTTCCGTGTCGATAAATTTTTTAAAATGCCCGGAAAGAAGAGCGTATTCCTTCTCTCTTGCGGCAAGTCCTCCGATAGCGGAGACATCGATATGGCCAAGCCCAAGACCCGCAAGCCATTTTTTTGTAATTTCGGGGTTGTCAAAGAGCCCGTGAATATAGGTGCCCATCACTCTTGAATCCAGCCGAATGCATCCGTCCTCGTTGTCGCAGGACTTTCCGTTTTGAGAAAGCACCCGGAACGCTGCCCTGCTGTCTCCCCTTTTGGTTTGCCCCATGTGAATTTCATAACCGGTACCCTTTTTATCTCCCCATAAAAAAGATGTCAGGGTTGTTGTTTTCGGGTTGGATAGAACCGTTTCAACGGGAAGAAGATCGAGACCTTTGCTGGAACCCGGCAACCCTTCGAGGCCCTCGGGATCATGGATCATACGACCCAGCATCTGGTATCCACCACAGATGCCGAGAACATGTCCTCCATTCGCGGTATATGTTTTTATGATATCCTCCCAGCCATTTTGTTGCAGCCAGTTCAGATCAAATCGGGTGTTTTTTGAACCCGGAAGTATGATGGCTGCATAGGATGAAATATCTTTCGGTTTATCGATGAAGCAGGTTGAAAGGCTTTTCAGTTGTGACAGGGGGTGAAAATCCGTAAAATTGGAGATATGCGGAAACCGGATTACGCCGATTGAGGGCATGGCTTCCGCCGTCGTCCTGGGAGGAGATGGTTTTTCGATGACGACAGAATCTTCCGCCTCGATGTGGATATGATCATACCAGGGAAGGACACCCAGAACTTTTTTTCCGGTTTTTTTCTCGATCCATCGTACGCCTTCTTCAAAAAGCGAGATGTCTCCTCGAAACCGGTTAATAATGAAACCGGCTATCCGGCGCTTCTGGTTAGCCGATAGACACTCAAGGGTGCCCACAATCTGGGCAAATACACCGCCCCGATGGATGTCTGCAACTAGAATGACGGGTGCATCCGCATATTCAGCGATTCGGAAATTAACGATATCGTCCGGCATGAGGTTTACTTCAGCACAAGATCCCGCGCCTTCGATAACGACAACGTCATAGGCACACCGCAGGCGGTTCAGGGCCTCGCATGTGGATTGAAAGAGGTCCTTTTTTTTTTCGTGGTATTCTGCAGCGGTGCTGTTTTGAAGTGTTTTCCCATGAAGAACGATCTGAGCGCCGATTTCACTTGTCGGCTTGAGCAGAATCGGATTCATGTCGACATGGGGCGGGATGCCGGAGGCTTCCGCCTGAACAATCTGAGCGCGTCCCATCTCCAGGCCTTCGGGCGTAACGCCTGAATTGTTGGACATGTTTTGTGCCTTAAACGGGGCGACATGAAACTGTTTTTCGAACAAAAAACGGCAGAGGGCGGTCGTGATGATACTCTTTCCCACATCTGATCCGGTTCCGAAAACAGCAATTGATTTTGCAAGGTGTTTATTTTTCGATTCCAACTCTGGCCTTGACCCCTTTGTGAAAGTAATGTTTGATCTCTTTCATCTCCGTCACGAGATCCGCCTTTTCAATGATTTTTGGATCTGCTCCACGGCCGGTGATAACGAGTTCTACATTGTCGGGCTTGATTTCCATAATATCAAGAATATCTTTTGTCTGGATGACGCCGCAGGCAGCGGCAACATTTGCCTCCTCCATAATAATGATGTCATACGTATTGGATTTCATGGCATTTTTTATGAATTCCAGCCCTTTGCCGGCGGCAGCTATTTCTTCAGGAGAAGGCTTGCCTTTTATGAAACGGCCTGAACCAAACTGTACCACCGTAATCCGGTCTGCAAAACGTTTCAATGCCTTGATTTCGCTGTAATCTCCCGCCTTGATGAACTGGGCGATCAGAACGGTAAGCTCTGCGCCGGCCGCACGTATGGAGAGGCCCAACGCGGAAGTGGTTTTGCCTTTTCCGTTTCCAGTATATACCTGTATGTATCCTTTCATGATTTCTCTCCTGTTCTTCGAATCAGGTCGTTATGTTGACAGGGTTGACTCAATCGGATGGATACGATTTCTCCTGGCTGGGCAAAGTTCACCTGATGCTGCTTGGAATCAATGATTTCAAAAATCGTATCGCGGTGAATCGGTCCTTTTTGGGTCAGGATTTCAATGCGGTCATCTGTAAAAATTTTATTTCGAACTTGAATCAAAGAGAGGTTGTGACCCTTGTCTTCCAGCACCTTTCCAATAAAGTGGTGTCCCTCGAGTGGTTTTGAAAGGATAGGATTTGGTTCCACCTGATCCGGATCGTTGAAATAGAATCCCGTGCAATAGTCCCTGTGACTTATACTGACAAGCTGTTGAACCCATTCTTTTTTTACCCTGAAATTTTCAGGATCTTCATAAAATGCATCAATGGCTTCCCGGTAAACCTTGACGGTTGAGGCAAGATAATGAATGCCTTTCATGCGTCCTTCGATTTTGAGAGAGGTGATCCCGGCGTGAATCATTTCCGGGATATGTTCTATCATGCACAGGTCCCTGGAGTTAAAGATATAGGTTCCACGACTATCTTCGCCGATCGGCATATATTCGCCGGGCCTGAGTTCCTCTACAACCGCATATTTCCATCGGCATGGATGGCTGCACATCCCGCGATTACTGTCCCTTTTGGTTAAAAAGGAGCTTAAGAGGCATCTGCCCGAATAGGATATACACATGGCACCGTGAACGAATGCCTCAATTTCTATGGAGGTTTTACGGCTGATTTCGCTTATCTCTTCAAGGGAAACTTCTCTTGCCACATTGACTCTTTTAACTCCGAGTTCTTCCCAGAATTGTACTGCCCGGTAGTTGGTTGTATTGGATTGAGTACTCAGGTGAAGAGGGATTGCAGGGATCAATCGGCGGGCAGACCAAAAAACTCCTGGATCCGCTACGATCAAGGCATCCGGATTGATTTTACCGAGATCGGCAAGGTAGGATTCCAGGTCTTCCTGTTCGAAGTTTCTGGTATATATGTTACATGCCACATAAACCTTTACCGTGTGTTTTGCCGCAAACTCGATAGCCTTTTTCATTTCTTCAAGTGAAAAGTTATCGGAAAAGTTTCGCAGAGAAAATTTTTTGTCCGCCAGATAAACAGCATCCGCACCATAGTGTACAGCAATTTCAAGTTTTTCAAAATTTCCAACCGGCGCCAGAAGCTCTATCTTTTTATTTTTCGGATCCATAGATTGTTTTATTTTTTATTCAGTCTTGTCTATCAGGCTATAACATCTTTAAATTCTTGACACAATGGGGATTTGCCGATAAATTCGGCCTATCCCGTCGTTTATCCGTTAAAATGTTTATATGTTGAGACATGTTATCGATCAAAAACATATTCAATAACACGGTGCAAGATTTCAGGGATGGATGGGTAATGATCGTCATCCGCACGAACTGTTTTCGAAAGGAGCGTCATTTTGATTCGGAATCAATTTACAGGATAGGGGGAGCGGGAGATGTATAAAAAAATCTTAGTGCCTCTAGATGGGTCCGGGCGCGCAGAGAAGATTCTGCCTCATGTAGAAAATTTAGCCAAAGTTAATGGATCGGAAGTTGTTTTTCTGAGAGTGGTCCAGCCGATCATAATCAGTGACGGCTATAAGGGAGTTCTTGTCGATGAAAGCAGAGGAGAGAGCCAGCGACAAGTTGATAGCGCAATTGAATACCTTTCGAAGATGGAAGATCAATTTAAGAAGATCGGGATAAAAACCGATAAAATTTCCACGGTAGGATCGATCGTTACCACGATAATAGAGGTTTCGCAAAATGAGAATATCGATCTTATTGCCATGGCCAGTCACGGCAGGAGCGGACTTTCCCGCGTTTTTTACGGCAGTGTGGCAGCTGGTGTTCTGAATGCGGTTGACCGGCCGTTACTTCTGATTCGCTCCCGGGATGATTGATGCTTTTTTGGATAAGAGAAACAAGACGTGGAAAACATGTTTCGGGGTTTGATAAGACAGAGGCCGTTTTTTAAATAATCCGGTATAGAGCCTGATATGCTTTTGCAGCTTTTGATAGATGTCGAATGCAAGTGATTTGCCGGCCATGAAGAGCAATTGAACAAAGGAGGATATTGATACCATGAAAAAACTGAAAAACGATCTGCAGGCTGTATCCAAGAAGATTAAAGCCCTTTCAAAAAAACTGGAGAGACTTTTGAAAAGCGCCGGTAGCGCCGAAAAGAAGGCTCCTGCAAAAAAAACAGAGTCAAAGGCAACTGCTTTTGATACAGTCATTACCCTTATTTCCAGAAGTAAAACAGGTGTAAATACCTCGCAGTTAAAAGCGAAAACCGGCTTTGATGATAAAAAAATTGCAAATATCATCTACAAGGGAAAAAATAGAGGGTTAATTAAAAGTATCCGCAAGGGAATTTATAAAAAAACCTGATTGGTTTTCCCGGGTCCGGGAGATTCTTTTTTTAAGGTCTCCCGGATCGTTGAAAGACAGGAATCTCCTTAAAAATTTCATATCGGCTCTGTATGCTCAGCCACATGTTCAGCGATCATTTTTCGGATACATTCTCCTGTTTCTTCAGGGGATAAATCCTTGAATTTTTCATAAGGGACTTCATCCAGAACCTCGATCGATATTGCATGGTGACCATGAAAGTTAAGGCTGTGTTTTGGAAGGGCGTTTGTCGTTCCGCTGATGGCGATCGGGAGAATGGGGATTTTCATTTTTCGGGCAAGGATGAATGCGCCGGGTTTAAATGGTTTGATTATTCCGTTTTTGGATCGGGTACCCTCGGGGAAAAAATAGATGGAGTTGCCTTCTGATATCATCTTTTCGCATTGATCCATCATGTTTTTGATGCTTTCCTTATCCCCGCGTTTCAGTTTGATGTATCGGTTTAAAACCATGTTCCATCCGATAAAAGGTATCCTGAAAATTTCGGCTTTTGAGACCCATTTGAAGGGAAGAAACAAACTGAAGGCCACCAGAATATCAAGCTGGGACTGATGGTTTGAAACCAGCATATACGTGGTATTTTTTTTGTATTTGTTACGCCCTGTTACTGAAACAGACCATGCCGGCATAATCCACAAATACACGGATGCCCAAAATGAGGAATACAGGTGAAGCAGAACCAGCCTGCGGTCGAAAGGGAAGGTGAAAAGCCATATCATAAAGGCCAGGATAAAAAATAAAATGGATGAAAGGGCGATAAAAGAAAGAAAGGTTATGGAGATCAACCGATTTTTCATAAAAACCTTCGAGTTCGTTGTTAAAGAAGTCTATGGAAGCCGCTTCAAGGCTCATTGTTGCCTTTCTGACTTGTCGGAACCGTTATTCCCGAAATCATGAGATCGGGGTTTTGAAATGGCTTCTACCAATTGTTTTATCTGTTTACATAATCCGGGGGAGGAACAAATCCTCCAAAAATATTTTCCATTAGTTTCGCAAAATGTATTGTCGTAAGATCTTCAAGATATGGACCGACAATCTGAACGCCTACCGGGTGTCCTTCGGGTGTCAGTCCTGCCGGTGCAACCGTAGCCGGAAGAAATACTACGCCCGCAAGGCCTGCCCAGCCCAGCAAGTCGAGATAAGGGCGTTTGCGGTGGTTCACTTGAATGGTGCGATCATATATATATTCATGATCATGCGGGAATGCCGCCACCGGTGCGACCGGGCATAACAGCAGGTCATACTCAGTAAAAAATTCATCCCACTTCTGGCGCATAATCTGGCGCATGGCATCCTGACCGATCCAGTTTCGGTGAAGCTGCGTGGCTCCGCGGATATGTCTTGCCATGTGGCCCTTATCATTTTCCGAAAGCGTTGGAACTGCCTGGACAAGGCTTTCGAACATTTCTCTTGGAAGGCCTGATCCCATGATGGCTGCAAGCAGATCAAGATACATTGCATTGCTTTCCGAAAAATCTATCTGGGGATGGGTTTCATCAATCCGGACACCTTCTTTGGCCAGTTTGTCAGCAATGGCTTGAATTCGGTCGCTGACCCGGATGTCAACCGGACATGTCGGATCATCCAGCCATATTCCGATTCGAAAGTCTTTCAGCTTTTTTTTCCTGGGTTCGGGTAATTTGATGCACCAGGCTTTTTTTTCGGGTTTTTCAGGTGAAACAATAAGATCCATTGCAAGGGAAAGATCATCCGCACTTCTTGCCAGTGGACCGACCACGACAAGATCCGCAGTCAGTGTGTAATCGCCGGTAAAGATACCAGGCGGTGGGGGGATGTGACCCCGATCCGGAACAATGCCAAAGCTTGGCTTGTGACCGTAAATGCCGCAAAAATGCGCGGGCGTTCGAATGGAGCCGCCGATGTCACTGCCGATTTCAAGGCCTGTCAGCCCTGCTGCTAATGCTGCGGCGGCACCGCCGGAAGATCCGCCGGGTGTGAGAGATCTGTCCCATGGATTGTTGGACTGTCCATATATCTTGTTGTAGCTCTGAACGTCGCCTCCATAAAGCGGCATGTTTGTTTTTCCGAAAACAACAGCCCCTGCATCGATCAAAGACTGGACAACATCCGCATTTTTTTCCGGCATATGGTCTTTAAGCTCTGTTGCGCCTGAAGAGCAGGGCATCCCGACGACTTCAAGAGAGTCTTTTATGGTAACCGGCAGTCCGTGCAGCGGCCCCCAGTTTTCTCCATTTTTTATCGCGGAATCCGCTTTTTCCGAACGGGCGCGTGCGTTTTTGATATCCATCTGGATCACTGCATTAAGCTCGGGATTCAGGCGTGCAATCCGGTCTGTGAAATAGTCAAGCATCTCGGTGCAGGTTATTTTTCCGGCCTTAATAGATGCTACAAGTTCGGTTGCGGAACAAAATGCCAGCTCGTTCATGATATCGTCCTTCGAATTGATAACATATTGATTTGTTTTCCGTTATGATGGGCTTCCGTATCGATCGGTTCTGTCTCCAATGGCTGGGCCGCCTCCAGATTTGCCAGAATTTTTTCCAGATTTTCTTTTTCCTGTTTTACAACGCGCATCATATCCTCAATGTCTTTCAATATCTGGTCCTGTGTCATTTCAAATCCTTTTGTTTGTCTGTAGGATCAGCTCAGAAGCGATTCATGCTCATCGCATCAGTCGTTTTTGTAAGGATACCATGCAATAACCCACCGTAAAATACAACCCTTTGAATGGTTTTTTTTTCGGAAACGACACTTGTCCGTGGAGATGCGTCTATATATGATCTCCATGGCCTTGAAGGGGGTTCGGCATGCGCATGTTTGCTGCCGGCTTGAAATTGATTTAAAAACCATATACGATGCTTTTATGAATACTTTCAACAATGACACCCTTATAAAAAGTTTACCCTCAAGGCAGGCGAATTATTAATAATCAAGAATAGTTATCCTGTTTCGCCGTGACGGATGATGGGGTTCCGCGCAGACACGAAGTGCCGCTTTCGCGTTGAACCGGACTTTTTGCGTTGTCATTGGAAACCGGAGACAGCATGAAAACAATCACACGCAACAAAGAAGGATTAAAGGATTTTTATAATCGGACTGTTTATATAACCGGAGGGTCCAGCGGAATCGGTCTTGGGATTGCCCGTTTGATGGTGTCCAAAGGAGCTCATGTGGCGCTTTTTGCCAGAAATCCTGAAAAACTTGAGAGGGTATGCAATGAAATGATGAATGCAAAACCGGATCTCTCTCAGAGGATTACAACAATGCCGGTCGACATCACCGATATGAAGAACGTCAGCCGCAATATGGAGGAAGCCGTAAAACAGTTCGGGAAACCGGATATTCTCGTAAACTGCGCCGGTATTATCAAGGCTGATTATTTTGAAAATATTTCATATGAAGATTTTGATGCTGTCATGAAGACAAATGTATATGGTGCGAGAAATATGATTGCGGCTCTCCTTCCGGCCATGAAAGAAAAGGGAGGACATATTGTTAATGTTTCTTCGGCTGCCGGATTGATGGGCATGTTCAGCTATACGGCATACAGTACGTCCAAATTCGCTCTGGTCGGCTTTTCAGACTGCCTGCGAAGCGAGATGAAACTGCACAATATTGACGTTTCCGTTGTATGTCCTCCGGAAGTAAAAACGCCGATGAATCAGGAGGAGGCAAAGACAATCCCTCCGGAAGCCCTGGCAGTCAAACGTCTCGCAGGGGTTTTAGAACCGGAATATGTGGCCAGGGCAGTAATAAAAGGAATTTTGAAAAAGAAGTTTCTGATTATACCCGGATTTAAATGCAGGTTTCTGTATATAACGCAAAAATGTTCTCCCGGGTGGCTGTCGAGGGCAATTTCCGACTCGTCGATTCGGTCGGCCGTCAGAAGGATACGCCGGACAAGATAAGGTTGCTTGCCCTTTCCGGAGAGTACTTCGATGCATTTCGAAATATTGTCATCCAGTGATAAATCTGCTATCGTTTTTCATCCTTCGCAAAAGAACCCGGCAGATTGTCATTGTCAAAAAAGAAAAATCCGCAACCGGACCCATACAAGGAGCTGTTAAATGGATAAAATCAACCTGGAAGAGGGCAAAATATTCCATGGAGGCGAATGGCTTTCCGTGGAAGACCTTTCAAGCATGATACAGGAAAAAATGCGGGCCGGAGAGATGAAATTTTCAGGTCTTGCAGCAGCACTTGAAGAATTGAACACGGCTCTTGAAAACTCACATACGATTTCGGTCAAAATGGTTATAACGCGTGATGAGTATAATCGGCTGAAAGCGCTTGGAAATG
>CAZOEW010000009.1:21818-35844 GCA_964578935.1 uncultured Desulfobacterales bacterium
GTCAAAATGGTTATAACGCGTGATGAGTATAATCGGCTGAAAGCGCTTGGAAATGGGGATGACCGGGAATGCATCCGAAAAGCCATCCGGGAAATTACAGGTGCTGAAGGGATGTTGAAAAAAAATGGAAAAAAGAGAGCCAGCATTAAATGCGCAAACTGCAACAGCCTGATCAATCTCGATATTAATCGTGGAAAGAATGAAATAGAATGCCCGGAGTGTGGTGCCCGGGGAGTTCTCAAGCCCACTTTTCGAAACAGATAAACGCTCTGGAATAGAACCCGGCATAAGCAGCCGAGCCGCGTTCAGTCATCCTTTTTGTCTTCTATCTGGTCCTGTTTTTCCGGTTCCGAAGTGGCTTTTTTGAAATTTTTGATTCCTTTGCCGATACCCGATCCGATTTCCGGCAGTTTGCCAGCTCCAAAAATAATGAGAATGATTACGAGTATAATGATCAGTTCCGGCATTCCGATTCCAAACATATGATCCTCCAGTTATTCTGATATGAAGAGCCAGGCTTCTCCATATGAATGTGTTCAGCGAGACAAGATTCCGACATATCATGCTCGGTCCGAACGTTTATGTTTGAGCCCATATATCGGAAGATCGAGCTTAGAAAAAACACCGAACATAAGTACGAAAAATATAGCACCGGGTTGTTTTTGTGTCAATCATTTACATCTGTTGAGGAATACAATTCGGCGGTACTGCCGTCCAGGAGTCCGGCAAAAAAACGATATCTATTGAACAGCGGAATGACTTGGAAAATATAATTTTGTTTTTATGCTTGAATTTTTCCTTGCAAAGATTTTTATAGAAGGGGTTATATAGGGTTGATCAACACAAATCGTTCGTAACGGGGGTATGGTATTACAATGGGCTGTAAAATACGAATTGGTGCACTGATATCTGGCGGCGGAACAAATCTGCAGTCCATAATTGATGCCTGTGAGTCCGGAAAGATCAGCGGGAAGATGGTTTTTGTCGGTTCAGACAATTCTTCTGCCGCGGGACTGAAACGAGCTGAAAAACATTCAATACCTTTTTTTATTATCGATTATCCGAAAATAATCAAAACCATTGCAGCGGGCAGCCAAAAGCCTGAAATTCCGGAAGATTTTGATTTGGAAACCATTTTATCAAAACAGACGATTTTCCCGGATACGGCGGACGGGGAAGAGGTGAAACGGTTTTTGATCACAAGGGCGGTTGCCGAAGCAGCCCTTCTTGAAAAAATGAATCAATTTGAGTTCGATCTTCTGGTTCTTGCGGGTTTTATGCGGAATCTCACACCGTATTTCATCGACAGGGTGAATATCGATCCGGATCATCCGAAAATCATGAATATTCATCCGGCCCTTCTACCCTCATTCCCGGGTGTTGACGGATATGGGGATACCTTTCGATATGGATGCAAGGTTGGGGGATGTACGGTTCATTTTATCGATTACGGAGAAGATTCCGGACCGATCATCGGACAAAAAACCTTTATCATTGAGCCGGATGATACCATTGACTCCATAAAGGAAAAGGGGTTGAAAAAGGAATGGGAGCTCTATCCGGACTGTATTCAGCTGTTTGCCGATAACCGGCTGAAAACGGAAAAAGTATGCTTTACAATGGGGAACGGAAAAAAGGTTCAACGAACGATTGTAAAAATTTTTAAATAGGCGTCTCTCTTCCGGACTGAAGGCGGTGGAATTCCGGTCAGCCCGCTCCAGATACAAAAACCTTCAGAATCAGGGGAAATGCGACCAGGGTGCCGACGGCACTTCCGATATTGGTCAGTACGACAACCAGTAGAATGCGTGTAACATTGTTTTTCCAGAATCCCTTGAGAGACAGGATATCTTCCGACAGGTTTTCAAAATCCCTTACTTTTGGTTTTCGAAAAAAAGCTTCCACAAGACCGGCTACCCAGCCGGCTGCAATCATTGGGTTTAATGAGGTTAATGGGGCGGCAAGCATCGAGGAAACAATGGTAAGCGGATGGGCCAGGGCAAACAACGCTCCAAGTCCTGCAAGCACACCGTTTGCGATGACCCACCATTTTATCATGTCAGCTCCGGCGTTTTTGCCTTCGAGAAAAAAGCCGAAAACGATCAGCGCAATAATGGCAGCCGGAAATGTCCATTTCATAAATCCAGTGACCTTGCTTTTGGGTGGAAGCTGTTCCAGTGCCTGAATGTCAATGTGGGTATCCCAGTATCGCTGAATGCCCGGGACATGTCCTGCACCCACTACGGCAACGATATGGTTTCCCTGCGCGGTTTTTATTTTCTGGGAAAGATATTTATCCCGCTCATCAATCAGAATTTCCCGCAGAACCGGATGTGTTTTTTCAACATCTGCAAGAATTGTCTGAAGAACGTCTTCCTGCTTCATTCTTTCAATATCTTCCTCACTGATTTCATCCACCTCACCGATAGACATAACAAGCTGAAACATCAGCTTCATTTTTTCCCAGATTCCCATGATCCGCCATGCCCGGGATAAGGTAATGCGTATTTCACGGTCGGCAAGATGGATTTTCGCATTGATTTTCTCTGCCATATCAATAGCCCGGAGCATCTCTTCTCCCGGTTTGATATCAAATTTGCCGGCCAGCCTTTTCTGAAATGAAGCCAGAAGCAGATTGGAAAAAAGAAGAAAGGCCTTTTTCTCCTTGATTACTTTGATAATATCCATGTTTTGCCAGCTATCTTTCTGTTGAATCGTTTGAAATCGGGATGGGCAGAGCTCTACACAGACGGTATCCGGCTTTTCTTCATGAATTACCCTTTCAACGAGATCAGCACTTTCTTTGGATACATGCGCGGTGCCTACCAGAGTTACTTTTCGCTTGTCCGCTGTTTCAAGCCGCACAATATTATTGTTGTCAACAATCTCCATTCAGGTTAATTTCCTTTTTTAAATTTTTACAAAGCCATCAATTTTGTAGATCGGATACACCCTATGCCCGGAGCATGTCAAGTAAGGTCTGCCGTGGCCCTGTTTTATTTGTGAATTGGAACTTTGAATGGAGATTTGGCAATGAAACGAAAAAATCCGTCCGTTTCGGAAGCGTTTTTTATAAAAAAGGAGCCTTTTTATCTGGAGTCCAATAATGAGATATCCATTTTCGAAGCTGCGTACAAAGCAAGACTTCCGGTTATGCTGAAAGGACCGACCGGCTGCGGAAAGACTCGGTATGTGGAGTATATGTCCTATCGCCTGAAACGTCCCCTCATCACCGTATCCTGTCATGAAGATCTTTTCGCATCGGATCTGATCGGCAGATTCCTCTTAAAAAATGATGAAACCATCTGGGTCGATGGCCCCTTGACAAGGGCTGTTCGGGTGGGGGCAATCTGTTATCTGGATGAGATCGTGGAGGCCCGCAAAGACACGACCGTTGTGATTCATCCATTGACAGATGACCGAAGGATACTGAATATCGATAAAAAAGGGGAAACCTTGCGTGCCCATCCTGATTTTCTCATGGTTATATCCTACAATCCAGGGTACCAGTCTATCCTGAAAGATCTGAAGCAAAGCACCCGCCAGCGGTTTGTTTCACTTGAATTTGATTATCCGGAAATTAAAAAGGAAGCGGAGATTGTTTCCCATGAGGGAGGCGTGGATATGGATACGGCTTTAAGGCTGGTATCTTTGGGGGATAAAATCAGAAATATTCGGGAGCACGGCCTTTCCGAAGGCGCAAGTACAAGGCTGCTGATTTACGCTGCACAGATGATCGGACAGGGAGTTCCGATGCAGGCAGCATGCAGATCAGCGATATGTCTTCCCCTTACCGATGACTCCGGGTTGCAGGAGACCCTGAATGATCTGATAGAGGATATTTTTTAAGGATATTTCTCATGAATGATCCGATGCAAAAGCTCTCCCTTTTCGATCCCGATCTGGCCGGGATTGTCAGAGAAGGTTTTGAACGGAAACAGATCACCCCGGATGAACCCAACCTCAAACTCCTGGTTGAAGAAACCCTCTGGGGTTTGTCCGAAGAGTTTTTATTCGGCAGAGCGGTTGCAGAAGGTTATGTTGCACTGATTGGAACCGTAGGCCAGAGTGAGATCCAGCAATATCGGAATCTGGTTCGTGAAGCGTTTCAACACAGCGGCCCGACCCTTGGAAAGATCATGGCGGAAGCGCTTGTTCCGGTTGTTAAATTTGGGGACAGGTCGTTTCTGGATCGATTTGTGCGGGTAACACGGATCATGCGGTCTATTGGAATTTATACACTGTCTTCTCCTCTCTCCGCCCTAGCATCCATACTGGAGTCCGGTTGGATTTCAGAAGGAAAGGCTTTCCTCCGCGTACTGGAGCATACATTTAGTCAGGATCTCGCGTATAATCAAAGCAAGCAGTTGTCCAATACCCTTGCACAGTCTGTGCTCTCGTTTTCTGCCGGAAAAAGAGGTTGGCTTTTGGAAGAACTCGACCGGGTAATCCTCACGGACATCAATCTGGCGGAACCTTTTATTGAAAGCCTGAAAAAGGGGCTCATACTTCTGGATCACAAGGCACTTTCCAGTTTTATATCCAGCGGTATTGAGAAATTCAAAAAAAAGCCTGAGCTTGGGAAAAAATTTCTTGCCCTGGAATCAAAACTCGGTTTGGATACCTGCCTTGAACTGCAGCGGAAAATTTCGTTCAGGCATGCCAGACAGCGGCTGATCCGGTATCTCCAGGCCAGAACCGGTCTGCCTGTCACCATCCGACCGCTTTCTGATTTTTCCGGAACGGCAATCGGACAGGCTATCGAGACACCATCGGTGATTTCAGATGGAAGCGCAATATACCTGCCGGATGAGATAGGCATTTCAAGCTCAAAGGCGGGGAATTTTAAATATTACAAAATGCTTGTGCAGCTTGAAGCCGGATATTTTGAATTTCGGACATTTGAATTTGATATTGAAAAAGCGTTGAACCGATGCAAGGAGAAAAAGGTCATTCCTGATGAATTTCGCGATCATGAAAAAAGATCGGACAGTACTCCGCGTTGTTCAGACATGGAACTTTTTTTCCGCCTGTTTCCCTGTCCGTCCCTTGCAAAAGACCTTTTTACGATCATCGAGCATGGCCGGTTACAGGTTTTAATGAGCCGGTTGTATCCCGGCATGCTGAAGCAGGTCCTTCCGCTGCTAAGGCAGGAAGTCAGGGAAACGGTAAATGGAAATCACGGGGAAACCCTTTTGAGCGGCCTTTATTCCGTTATTGTTTTACAGGATAAGGCGCCGAAAAATATTGGCGGGGATTTTCTGGCAGTCATTGAAAGAATCGCTGAGCTTTTTGCCGATAAAATTCAGGAAGATCATTCCGTGGAAATGGTCGCGGAAGTCGTTTTTTTGTCCTATCCCGCGATAGCCGGCCTGCTTCAGGAAAAAACTTCCGGAAGCCGCGGCTGCAGTTCTATGAAAATACCGTTTAACAGGATATTGCGTCCGGAACTTTATTTTTCAACGTTTGAAAGACATGAGCACATTGCGGATTTGATAAAATCCGTTTTTGATCAAAAGGGGATCATCGTATACCGTTCGGAAATCAGGAGATCTCTTCGGGAGCATGGCGGAAAACTATCTCCGGATATGATCAGAAACCTGATTCTGGAATCTGAAAACCGGAAACATCAATCTGAAAACGAGTTGCAGAAGGTTTTCTCAGAACAGGATTTCAGCGCTTTTTCCGAGATACCCGGATGGCAGGAGGATATCGTTTTCCAGGAACCATCAGAACCGTTTCCCACGTATCGATACCGGGAGTGGGATGAATCTCTCGGGGATTATCTTCAGGATCATGTTTTGGTACGTGAAAAGAGTATTGCCGATCTTGACGAAGATTTTTATGAAAATGCGTTGAAACTTTATCAAGGGTTGATCAGAAAAATTCGGGTTTCTTTTGAATTGCTGAAGCCCGAAGGGCTTAAAATATTAAGAAGGTGGCGCGAGGGAGATGAATTCGACTATCGGGCCATGATTGATTTTGCCATTGAAAAAAAGGCAGGCATTCTGCCGTCGGACCGGCTGTATACCAAGCGGATCAAGAAGAATCGAGATGTTTCCGTTCTTCTTTTGGTGGATCTGTCCCGGTCTACCGCCAGTAACGTTGCAGGAACGGATAAAACAGTCCTGATGATTGAAAAGGAATCCATTGTCCTTTTATGCGAGGCTCTCAAGGTGGTCGGCGACTCTTTTTCCATTGCAGGGTTTTCCGGAACAGGCAGATTTGGAGTGGATTATTATACCATCAAAGGCTTTGATGATAACATGAGCAGGGATGTTATCCAGCGAATTAACGGAATGAAACCATTGCGAAGCACCCGACTTGGGGCTGCAATACGCCATGCTTCATTCAATCTTGATAAGGCCCCTTCAGCAGTCAGGCTGCTATTGATTCTTGGGGATGGCTTTCCAAATGATACTGGCTATAAAAACAAATACGCCATGGAAGATACAAGAAGGGCGTTGCTGGAAGCGCGGTCAAAGAATATTTATGCCCACAGCATTCTGGTGAATATTGCGGGTGATTCCCGTCTTGACAGTCTTTATGGAAAAATTCGTCATACGGTTATTTCAGACGTATGCGATCTGCCGGATAAGCTTTTGAGGATTTATCGAGACCTTACACGATGATCTTGATTTTTCATATCCGCCTGAATTCCACATTCTTGAAAGCGGAAAAACCCCTGCTGGGATTCGGATCTGAATTCAATGAAATTTCCGGTGTTCCGGCAGGCTATAGTGTGATATAGTATCCAGATCATGGTACCCGGCGGCAGGCCGGGGCCCGCTTCGGCATTTTGTTTTAACAATACTCATATCTTCAAATCGTTATCGTCATATAACTAAACACAAAAGGGTTTTCGGGCAACATGTTACTCTATGATGATATATTTTCCTGGGACGGGTGGGGAGGAAAGCTTCGCCTTGCCAGTGGAAAATGCAGGATGCGGATACATGATCTGCGCCAGAGTGAACGTGATCCGGAATTATTAAAGCCTTTTGTTGTAATCACGTCGGATATCGAAGGCGAGAAGATGTCCATAAGGAGCTGTTCAGGACATATTGCCACCCTGGTAACCAAAAAATTCAATATCGATCCCCGCCGCATGCTTTGGGTGGAATATTATCCTGCGTCCCGATACGGTATTGAAAAGGTTCATAACATTCCGGAAAGGTTTGATGTCATCGATTTCACCTGGTATGAAGGAAGAGCCATTGAGCCAAAATGGCGTGCAATGAACCCGAGGATGGTCAATACCATTAAGGATTTTGTTTCAGACTGGTAATGCCGGGGCATCCACAAGTCTTCCCTGCCATGTATTCCTCTTGATCAGTGTTTCCCGAATCAGTCCAAGTGTTGCACTTTTTTGAAGGGACCAATCCGGCGCGACAAGTTCATGCCGGTGAGGGTCTCCTGTCAGACGTTGAATAACGACCTTTTTCGGCAGCCGTTCAAGGAAATCACAAACCAGATTCGCGTATTCATTCTGCTCAAGGCAGTTGTAGTGTCCTTTTTGATAAAGTTCGTCAAGTTTTGTTCCTCGAACCACATACAGAAGATGGATTTTTATTCCATCAATACCCATGGCTGACAGGATGTCAGCGGTTTCATTCATTTGCGCCCTTGTTTCGTTTGGGAGCCCTAAAATTACATGGGCGCAGATTTTTATTTTCCTGCCCTGTGTCGCTCTTACCGCATTCTTGAAAGAATGAAAATCATGCCCCCGGTTTATCAGGTTGAGGGTGGTATCATGCGCGGACTGTAAACCGTATTCAATCCAGATCAGATTGTGTTCTGCATAGCTTTCGATGAGATTTAAAATGCGGGTGCTTACACAGTCCGGTCTGGTGCCGATTGAAAGCCCGACAATATCTTCAACAGCAAGCGCTTCCTCATAAATGGCTTTCAATTTTTCGAAAGGCGCGTATGTATTTGTAAATGATTGAAAGTATGCGATAAATTTTTTAGCCTTATATTTTTTGGAAAGCACGGTTTTACCGTGTTTCAACTGGTCGGTAATGGAAACCCCCCGCGAATGCGCACCGGTTCCGGAGCCTCTGGGATTGCAGTAGATACATCCTCCGGTGGAGATACGACCATCCCGGTTCGGGCATGAAAAGCCAGCATCAACCGTAATTTTTTGAACCCTGCACCCAAACGTTTTTTTCAGATGGGTATGAAAGTCTTGATATCTGTTTTCCTGTTTTTTCATCAAAATCATTTTCCGATTAAACCCGACAGGCGGCATGACCCTTGACCTGAAGCGGCAGCAGCGATATATTCGCCCTGAAATAAAATCTTATACTGTTTTCTCATCTATTATTCCAGGGTATATGGCATTTTACAGAAAAAAATATGATATCATTGTTGTCGGAGCCGGACATGCGGGCTGTGAAGCAGCGCTTGCCGGGGCCAGAATGGGGTGCAGTGTTCTCCTCCTGGCAATTGATCTGGACAAGGTGGCGGCCATGCCCTGCAGCCCTTCCATCGGAGGAATGGCAAAAGGGCAACTTGTTAAAGAGATCGATGCCCTTGGCGGAGAAATGGCCAAAATTTCAGATCAAACCGCAATTCAGTTTCGAACCCTGAATACAAAAAAAGGACCTGCGGTTCACTCCTCAAGGACGCAGAACGATAAGATCCGTTACCATCTGGCAATGAAGGCGGTATTGGAGAAACAGCCCAACCTGGATTTAAAGCAGGCAATGGTGGAAAGGCTGGTTATTGAAGGGGGAACGGTTGCAGGCGTTATCGATCAGACAGGATTCGGCTTCCAGTCCCGGGTTGTTGTTATCGCAGCCGGGACTTTTTTAAGCGGCCTTGTTCATATCGGAACGAGTAAGATAAAGGCCGGAAGGGCAGGTGAATTTGCCTCTTACGAGCTGCCGGCCCAGCTGAAAAAGCTTGGTTTTCAGATCGGAAGAATGAAAACCGGAACCCCCCCCCGGCTCAATCGAAAGAGTATCGATTTTTCATGTTTTACGATCCAGGGAGGAGATCCTGAACCAAAGCTGTTTTCTTCTTTTTCGAAAGAGATTTCGCTTCCCCAGATTCCGAGCTACATCGGGCATACCAATCAAAACAGCAATCGAATCGTTCATGACAACCTTCATCAGTCACCTCTTTATAGCGGTGTGATTAAAGGAATTCCGGCAAGGTACTGCCCCTCTTTTGAGGACAAGGTGGTTCGTTTTCCCGAAAGGGATCGCCACCAGATCATTCTCGAACATGAGGGGATCGATACAGATGAAATTTATGCCAGCGGTCTTGGAAACAGCCTTCCCCTGGAGATTCAGATCGAATTTGTAAGATCGGTGGAGGGGTTGGAGGAAGCAGAAATTATGCGGCCGGCGTATGCGATTGAATATGATTATATCAATCCGGTTCAGCTCAAGCCGACGCTTGAGACCAAGCAGGTTTCCAACCTGTTTATGGCCGGACAGATAAACGGAACTTCCGGATATGAAGAAGCGGCTGCCCAGGGGCTTTGGGCGGGAATCAATGCAGCATGCAAGGTTCAGAACAGGGAGGTGTTTATCCTTGACAGATCTCAGGCGTATATGGCTGTTTTGATCGATGACCTTGTAACGCGCGGTACGAATGAGCCCTACCGGATGTTTACATCCCGTGCTGAATACCGCCTGATGCTTCGCGAGGATAATGCGGACCTGAGGCTTTCTGAAATCGGCTTTCATCTGGGGCTTGTCGGTCCTGAAACGCTGAAGGATGTTCGGGAACGGAAGGCACAGATCAACAGGGAAATTCGTCGGATAAAGAGTACGGTCATCAAACCGGAGCAGAAGACAAACGCTTACCTTGAAAAACGCGGATCAAAATCGATTCATACCGGTGTTCATCTGGATCAGCTGCTGAAACGAGCAGGGCTTGATTACGAGTCGGTTCAGAACCTTGCCGAAAGTCCGGAAATCATAACACCCAACGTGGCCCGTCAGGTTGAAATCGAAATAAAATATGAGGATATTATTGAGCAACTCGAAGTTAAAGTAAAATATGAAGGTTATATCCAGAAACAGTTGCGGGAAATTGAAAAATTCAGACATCTTGAAAAGATAAAATTGCCGCAGGAATTTGATTTTGACCGTGTGCACGGTCTTTCCAATGAACTGAAGGAAAAACTTTCCAGGGTTCGCCCGGCTTCGCTCGGGCAGGCCTCAAGAATAGAAGGCATGACTCCCGCGGCAATATCTGTACTCATGGTAACCCTGAAAGCATTTGAAAAGTAATCCAATACAATGCGGTGATCTGAAATTCACAAGCCTTGACACCATCTGAGTTAAAACTTATTTTCAGGTTTTTCATGATACATAAATGACAGTGGTTGATTTTAGGTGATCGTGTTCAGTCCATATCGGATCGCTGATAGTCAAACCATGTAGAAGGAATAGAAAATGTCCGGAACGGATTATTATAAACTGCTTGGTGTTGATAAAAACGCGTCAAACGAAGAAATCAAAAAAAAATATCGAAAGCTTGCCTTGAAGTATCATCCCGACCATACCAAGGGGAACAAAGAGGCGGAAGAGAAATTCAAGGAGATCAGCGAAGCCTATGCGGTGTTGAGTGATAAGGAAAAGCGCAAGCAATATGATACATTTGGATCAACAGGCTTTCACCAGCGCTTTTCCCAGGAAGACATATTTCGAAATTTTGATTTCGGCTCCATATTCAAAGAGTTCGGGTTCGGAGGAGGAGGCTCCCCTTTTGGGCGGGGAGGTAAACGGTTTTCCTTTGGCGGGGATTCGTCTTTTGGAAATCGGAGGGGAAATGCCGGACAGGTTCAACCGAAAGGAGCTGATATTGTTTACGAAATTCCTCTTTCTCTGGAGGAGGTGGCAACCGGAACAAGCAAAACCATCTCTCTTCAGCACAGCGGGCATTCTGAAAAAATTACCATAAAAATTCCCTCCGGCATGACTGACGGGAAAAAACTCCGCCTTGCCGGAAAAGGTGAAATCAGTCATTACGGCGGACCCAGTGGTGACCTTTTTATTCAAGCTAAAGTGCAAACGCATCCCCTTTTTTCGGTTGAGGATGGTGATCTTCACATCGTCAAGGAAATTAAATTAAGTGAAGCAATACTCGGAACAACGATTCAAGTTCCAACCATTGATAAAAAGGAGTTCAATCTTACCATACCGCCTGGAACAAAACATAAAACCAAAATGCGGCTTTCCGGACAGGGATTGCCGGACATGAAAGCAAACAAAAAAGGCGACCTCTATGTGAATATTCATGTTAACATTCCGAAATCGCTAACAAAAAAACAAAAAAGCCTGGTAATGGAGCTTGCAGAAACAGGACTGTAAAAAAGGATCCAGGTTCTGCCTGAATATACCGAGTAAATATGTTGACAAACCACTATATTCAATATAGGTCTATTGAAAACATAGGTGTATGAATCAAATAAGATACAGTCAATTCGCAGGAGTTAAAATTCGATTCCGGGGTCTGATGATGGACGGTAGACTCATCCAACTCTTTTTTATAAATTGAAAATGCCTGAACTCTTTCCTGTCCTGTCAAAAGAAGATATTAATAGGATGATTTCTGCGCTTGCGAAGGAAATCTCAGCTGATTATGAGGGACGAACACTTATTCTTATCGGTGTACTGAAGGGTGCTTTTATTTTTCTGGCTGATCTTATCAGAAAGCTTACAATTCCGGTTGAAGTTGATTTCCTGCGTGTCTCAAGCTACAAATCAGGTACCTCCTCATCAGAGAAAATCAAATTAACAAAGAAGACAGAAAATGATCTGCGGGGTAAAGAGGTATTGATCGTTGAAGATATCATAGATACAGGCCTTACCATTGCGTATTTGATTCAATATGTAAAGTCACAAAACCCTTTGTCGGTAGGTGTTTGTACCCTGATTGACAAGGTTGAACGACGCAGAAAGGGTGTAAAAATAAATTATACGGCCTATAGAGCCCTGAATGGATTTTTTGTCGGTTATGGTCTTGATTACGCTGAAAACTATAGGAATTTACCTGAAATTTACGATCTGAAATTATAACCAGTGAGGATACCTTATGATAATTACCTGCGAGAAATGTGATGTCAATTTTAACCTGAACGAAAGCTTGCTGAAGCCATCAGGTTCCAAAGTCAGATGTTCCAAGTGCAAGCACGTATTTACCGCCTATCCTCCGATGCCTGAGAAAGAACTGAAAATACCGGAAGAGGTTAAAGAGGATGCCCCTGATCTTGAGGCAGATGATGATCTGGACTTTTCCGGTCTGGAGCAGATGCTTGAATCGGATGACTCTTCCAAAGACGAGAAACCCTCAGGAAAAGATCGTTTTGAAGCTGAAACAGTCGAGATAGAAGATGATGTCGAAGAGGAGATTGACATCTCAGGACTGGAACATATGCTGGAGTCTGGTGAGGAATCCGGACTGTCTGATGACCTTGACTTTTCTTTTGATTCGGATGAATCCGATGAGGCGGAAGCGGTTTCTGTCGCGGACGATGAACCGGAAGACCTTGAGCTTGACCTTTCTCCTGAGCCTGATGAAGCCGATGAAGTGGAAGCGGTTGCTGCCGCGGATGATGAACTGGAAGACCTTGAGCTTGAATTGGATAACGAGGATGCAGAAAAAACATTAGAGTCGGATCTGTTGTCGACAAAAACGGTTTCAGCCATTGAGAAAGATTCGGATGATCTGGATATAGAACTTGATATTGATGAAGAATCGGAAGGATCCGAGGAACCCCTGGAAACGAGTGAGGAATTAATTGATCTGGCAGAGCTTGAGCAGACGCTTGAGATGGAACTGCTTTCCCCGGGTGGAGATGATGAGTCGGAGGGAGAACCCGAGAATGTAGATCTTGAACTGGCTGATGATGAAGATATGATTGATGAGGACGAGGAAGGAAAAATCTTTGAACCGGCAAATGATGCCGATGTATCTGATATTGAACAGATGCTGGATATGGATTCGGATACCGGGGCAGATGCGGCAAGCGATGAGATTGAACTTGAATTCGATATTGATGGTAAGCCGGATGATGACCAGGCGGGCCTTGAGCCGGACTCAACTTTTGTAGTAGATGAAGAAAAAGAATCTGTTGTATCCGAAGATCAAATGGCCGAAGAAGGTGCTGCAAAAGCGAAACCGAAAGCGAAAGCGAAAGCGAAACCGAAAGAGGTTTCTAAAATAAAATCGGTAAAAGAGAAGAAAATCAGCACGCCTGTTGTCGTACTGATTGTCATCGCTCTTCTTATCGGCGCTGCGGTAGGTGGTTATTTTCTGCTTGAAAGCCAGGGGGTAAAGATTCCATCAATCAAGGAATTGAACATTCCCTATATCAGCGATCTGTTTGCTTCCGGTGCAAAAAAAGACATGGGCACCGTGGAAGCCGTGCAGAGCAATGTAAGAAGTGAGTTTGCCGACAATGCCGTATTGGGCAGGCTTTTTGTCATATCCGGTGAGGTGAAAAACAGTACTTCCAAAACGCATCACTCAATCAAAGTGACAGCAAAACTTTACGCCTCCGGTAAAAAGCTGGCAAAATCGAAAACCGTTTACGCGGGCAATAAGCTGTCAAAAGAAGAATTGGCGTCAAGTGACCTTGCCGCGATGAATCAGCATCAGGCAAACCGGTTTTCAAGCTCCGGTCAACTGATTCGGGTAAAACCGGGAGAGACAATTCCATTCATGATTGTCATTCCGAATCTGCCTGAAAATCTGGAAGAATATAAGGTTATGGTTTCCGAATCGATTCCGGAGTAAATTTTATTTTTAACGATTGTGAGATCCGGAAGGTTCGAAATCGGAATCAGAGCGTTATGAATTGATTTTTCAGCTCAGGGCATAACAGAGAGATCGATCTTTTCTTTTCAGCTTGACTATAACCAAATGAACTGTTAGATAAGCTCTTTATTTTTTAGGGAAGACAGATGTAACATCTTTTTATTTATTTGATATTTAAGTGATATCTGTTCATGGCGATGTAGCTCAGTTGGTCAGAGCATGCGGCTCATATCCGCAGTGTCCGGGG
>CAZOEW010000010.1:0-35183 GCA_964578935.1 uncultured Desulfobacterales bacterium
GCAGGCGGCGCGAAGATCGCCTTTCTGCACCCGAAAGCCACAAATGGGGTTCTGGTTGAGCTTTGCGAGCGGTAACGAAACGTATCACCATTAATCACAGATCAGACTTTACTCTAATGCCCTTATCTGTTTGATATTTTTAGATTTTCCTAACATAATCAGAATATCGCTATCCTTTATCACAAAGTTCGCAGGAGGAACCAAAAGGAAGTTTTCGGGCACGAGTTCTTTTATAGCGATAATGTGCACGTTGTATTTGGCCCGAAGATTGATCTCTTTCAGGCTCTTTCCGATGAATTCTCTTGGCGGGCCAACCTGGACAAGATCGAATTCATCGGAAAGGGGGATGAAGTCCAACACATTGGGCTGCGACAACCCTCTGGAAATGCGCAACGCCATGTCCCGCTCCGGATGGATGATTTCGGTCGCTCCCATTCGTTTCAAAATTTTTCCGTGGTCATCGTCCAATGCCTTGACAAGAATTTTTTTGACACCGATTTCCTGCAGATGCAGGCAGATCAGTATGCTGGTGCTGATTTTCGTGCCTGTGGATACAATCACGCCATCCATGTTTTCCAATCCAAGCGTTTTAAGCGTTTCTTTGTCTGTGGCTTCAAGGACAATCGCTTCGGTGCAATGGCCGTCAATGGCCTGCACCCGCCCTTTATCAATGTCAATCGCCACGACTTCATTATCATCTTCATATAAAGCCTTGGCCGCATGAAAACCAAAATTACCAAGCCCTATAACCGCAAATCGTTTCATTGTCATTCTCCTTTTATCCAATCATCAAATTTTCTTCTGAATACTCGACTCCGTTGGTGGCACCCGAACCCACAATGATGTAGGAGAAGGTGAGTACTCCAACCCTGCCGATAATCATCGTTACCATGATCAGGTATTTACCCCAGATGCTTAAACTCGGCGTCACACCCATGGACAAACCCACCGTTCCAAAGGCGGATACGGTTTCAAAAAAATAGGCGAGAAAAGACCCTCTCCGGCCGATAACCTCTGGACCACTTGTGGAATCCACCACAAGGAGGAAAAATAAAATCAGTCCGATGATTCCTGTAGAAACGAGAATGAGAGACACACTTCTCGTCACGGTTTCGATGGGAACGCTTTTTTTGAACAGATTGACTCGCCGCTTCCTTCGCACTCGGCTCAGGGTAAATGCGGTGATCAGCGCCAGCGTTGTCGTTTTGACGCCCCCTCCGCACGAGCCCGGTGATGCTCCAAAAAACATTAAGAATATCATCATGGCAAGAGTCGCATCTTTGAGCGATGCAATATCAACTGTGTTAAAACCCGCTGTTCGGCAGGTAATGGACTGAAATATCGGCGTCAGAACAGGATAGGAAAGCGATGCGCCTCCTCGCGGTGTATGCCGTTCCAGGAAAGCAAACATCAAGGCTCCTGCGGCGATCAGAATCAATGAAGTCAATAGAACCGTTTTCGTCTGAATCGAAAACCTGTAGCGTTTTTGTTTATGGACCTTGACCCAGCATTGAAAGTCATACAGTACCGGAAAGCCGATGCCCCCAATAACGATTAAACCACAAATGATCAGATTCAGGAGAATGTTATCGCTGTAGCCCATCATACTATCGGAGAACAGAGAAAATCCGGCATTGCAGAAAGCGGAAACAGAATGAAAAACCGCCTTGAACACAGCTTGAGAAAACGGAAACTCCCGGCTCCAGCAAACGGTCAGCAAAACAGCTCCGATCGCTTCCGCACCAATTGTTAAGAGGAAAATACTTTTAATTAAACTGAAAATATCCTCACGAGGAGTATGGGCAAACAGATCCTGCATCGCCATTCGGTGGCGAAAGGAGATGCTTCGGCCGATCCATCTGAACAGGGTAACGGAAATGGTCATGACACCCAATCCACCGACCTGGATCAGGGTTAGAATCACACATTGTCCAAAACTGGTAAAAAAACTTCCGGTGTCCACAACGATCAAACCCGTTACGCATACAGCGGAAGTGGCTGTAAACAGGGCATCCACCCAGGGGATATAGCCGGTCTTCGTAGAAATCGGAAGTTTGAGCACAAGCGTACCTGCGAAGATAGCCAGGAGAAAACTGGCCAACACCAGGGTGGCCGGGTGTAATTTTAGGATTCTATTTCGAAATATCATCACCTGATCCTTGGATTTAAAAAATATTCACAATACAAATAACTGTCGGTTTCACACACCTCATGTTGTCGTCTTCCACCCAATACCATTCGGTTGCTGTATGCCCGGCAGGTTGTCAGCTCGTGCTGATCATCAATCGGGTCATAATCGAGAAAAGGGCAGAGTTGTCCCAACAACCGGTCGATGAGAACGGAAGCATCTCCATTCTGCACAGCGCGCATCATCGGTTTGGGATCAAGAGGTGCTTCAGGCGAATGAATTTTCATAAAATTCACCCCGGCATTTTTTAGGTTAACGGCGATATCCCGGTGCAGTGCTTCCATGGAAGCCAGAATCGGTGTTTCACATGTCAACGGATTCTTTTTAAGACAAGCGCACAGTTCAACGATTTCGCTTCGCAGTAAAATGGATCGGGTTGAAAAGCTGATGATGATCAACCCGAAGTTCCTTATCGTTGCCTCATTTAGACAGGATAGAAGTGTACGGGTAATGATCGCTTCTTTGGATTGCATAATCTCCGGTTTTTTAAGAAGCTGGCAAATCAATATTGGTTTTTTTATAGACGACAGCGCCATCGGTTCCCTTTTCCTTTTCAGTACAAGTAAAACGCACTTCAATCATTTTGGAAAAGCAAAATAGATGCCTTTCGTTCTATCTATCTGTATTTTTAACTGATTCGGTATAAATTGGATGGAAGGTTCCGGCGGATCTTGTACGATCGGTTGAATTTTGCAAGAAAATGGCATTGCATCCTGCAAGGTCAGTCTATCTGATATTTTTTGCGCTTACGCCACAGGGTGGCTGGATCGATCCCTAACACGCTGGCAGCCTCTTCGAGCGATGCGGTATGCAGGATCACCTTCTGGATGTGCTGTTTTTCAACTTCATTCAGACTTTGAAGGGATTCTTTATCGGGGGTTGAAGGATTGTAATATGCAATGTTGTGTGACAGATCGGTAATCTTGAGCTCAGTTCCAATTGCCATGATTACGGAGCGTTCAATGGTGTTTATGAGCTCTCGGACATTGCCCGGCCATGGATAGTTTTGCAGGCACTGCATGGCCTCGACTGAAATGAGTCGCATTTCTTTTCCGTTTATTTGCGCTGAACGATGAAGATAGTGTTCGGCCAGCAGTTGAATGTCTTCCGGTCGTTCCCGCAAAGGAGGCAAAAACAGCTCCAAAACATTGAGGCGGAAATAGAGATCCTCGCGGAAAGTTTTTTCACGGACCATCTCTTCCAGCTCCTTGTTCGTGGCCGCGATGATGCGCACATCCACGTTATATACCTGAGGATCACCGACACGTTCGTACTCACGGTGCTGTATAAACCGAAGCAGCTTTCCCTGAACCGCTAAAGGGATCTCCGATACCTCATCCAGAAAAACGGTGCCGCCTTCAGCCAGTTGGAGCTTGCCGGTCTTGTCACGAAAAGCACCGGTAAATGAGCCCTTGATATGGCCGAACAAATCGCTCTCCAGCAGGTTTTCCTGAAGCGCTGCGCAATCAACGGTAATGAATGGATGCCCGGAGCGCGGGCTCCAGTCATGGATCAGGGATGCCAAAAGCCCTTTGCCGGTCCCGCTTTCACCGCTGATCAGAACGATTGCCTCGGAATCGGCAGCCTGACGGGCTGTTTGCAGAATTTTTCTCATTTTTCGGCTGCGCGTCAGAATCCCTCCCTCGGAAAAAATACCTTTAAGGGAGGCGATCTCCGCCTCCATGTGATGAAACCGTTTCAGCCTTTCTAGAACAAGATCGAGCTGGCCGGGAACAAACGGTTTTGGCAGGTAGTCGAACGCTCCCATTTTAACAGCATTGACGGCGGTTTCAATCGTGGCATATGCGGTGATCATCAACACCTGGGTTTTGATATTGCTCGCCATGATTTCTCCAAGCACTTCGAGCCCGTTTTGATCCGGAAGCTTCATATCTAGCAGCACCAGATCCGGCGTTTCACTTCGGAAATACTGAACACCTTCCGAACCGGAAGCAGCGGTGAACACCTCGAACCCTTTATCTTCGAAATACATCTCCAGGGTGGTTAGAATATTACGATCATCATCAATGATCAGCGCTGTTTTCACTCTTTTCCTCCATTGAGGCCGGTATCCAGAAAGTAAAGGTGGTTCCTTGCCCCAACCTGCTTTGAACCTGTATATCGCCGCCATGCTGTTCGATGATATCCTTGACAATGGCCAGCCCGAGTCCGATCGTGCCGCTTTTGCCGCGTTCGGAAAACTGGGTGAACCGGTCGAAAATACGCGGTAAATATAGTGGATCGATGCCGCTTCCGGTATCACTGCACTGGAAATAAAACCGCATCCCCTGTTTGTAAATCTTCAGCTCGATGCGTCCTCCACGATCCGTGTAACGCAACGCATTGCCTACAAGATTGGTTACCACCCACGGAAACCGGAAAGAATCGATCGTTACCCGCGGCAGATGTTCCGGCATGTCAATATCAATGGAAATACCTTTGTTCTCGGCCTGCTTGATCAACGGCGCAAGGGATTCCTGGATCACCACGGCGATATCGAGTGTCTCTTTGGGGCGCGGACGCGACATGGTCTCAAGCCGCGATATGTCAACAAGCTCATTGATCAATGCTGTCAATCGTGAGCAATCCTCATGGGCGGTCGAATACAGTTTGACTCTTTTTTCAGCAGCGAATTTCTCGCCGCGGCTATTCAGCATTCCCACGCTCATCGCCAAAGAGGTCATTGGCGTCTTCAATTGATGAGAAATCTCGGTGATGAAACGCCCCTTGGCCTCCTCGCTGCGACGAACTTTTTCTCTTTCTGCCGCAAGGATTTCATCCCGATGATGGTCGTATTGTTCAAGGCGGCTGAATAACCGGTTGAAAGATTTTGTCAAAAAACCGATCTCATCGCTCGTTTGTGAATGGATCATCGGATACGCACCACTTCCTTCTTTAATATTCGAAAGCTTCCGGGCAAGTGTCATGATCGGCCTGGCGATGCGGTAGGATAAAAAATAACTCAACGTCAATATTGCGGTGATGACGACACCAAAAAGGATCGCTGCCTGTCGTTGCGCCCGGCTTGCCAGCAAACGGGTTTGCTGCTCTGCCTTCTCCATTGCATCCTCATTGATGGCTACCAGATCGTTAATCAGGATGACCATTTCCGCCGTCATTTTCAGAAAGCCTGTAAAATGTTTGGTTGGCCAAATATCATTATTTGCCTCTTTCAGGGAGCGGGCAAGAACTTCATATCGCCCGAATCGGTCTAATAATTGATCAATCAATTCTTGTTCGCCGACTTCGGTGACATTTCTCCGGCAGGTATTCAAATACAAGGATAAATTTTGTAAAGTTTTTGGGGGAATAACCGTGGTGCTTTGTCGCTCGGATATCTGCTCCAGCAGAAGGTTTCGTATCTCTTCCAGTGTCTTTCGTGCCTCCTGGGCGGCCCGAATGCTTTTATAGTTTTTAGAAAGAATTTGTTCGGCGCTGTCTCCCAGCTTACTCAAATACTGATTATTGAGAAACGCAGCTGCCAGCAGCGCAATGGTCGGCAACAGGCTCACGAGAAATATTTTGAACCGGATCGGATATTGGACAGATGCTTCGTTTTGTTGTTTTTTGTTAATATCTTTCATGAAAATGTTGTACGTTGTTTATATCCTTCAAATCATGATAATGATTTTAGCCTGTTGACTGACCAGCAGCTTCTGTGGCAAACCGCTATCGACCTGTCTGGTTTATTGTTTCCGAGGTGTTTTCCGATAAGCGGTTCCCTGCATGGATGCGATGAGTTCCCCGGCTTCGTCCATTACATCGATTCGGTAGGTGGCCAGTTTTCGATTTCTTGAAATTTCAGTTGCTTCAGAAAAAAGTTTGCCTTTTTGCACCGCCTTGAAGAAGGAGATGCTGACATTGACTGCTACGGCGTCAACCCCATGTGAGTTGGATGCGGCGGCAAAGGCCATGTCCGCGAGTGTAAAGATGACACCGCCATGGGCGATATCAAGACCATTGAGATGATGCTCCTTAATTTCCAACTCCGCCCTTGCACTCCCTTTTCCAACCGCAACCAGCTTTATCCCGGAATGTTTTGCAAATTGATCATTATCCGCAGGTGTTTTGATAAAATCATTCATGAGTTTCCCCCCCTTTTTTCATGCCCTGCCAATTGGCTCTATGCTGGCAAGTGATTCATTCTCTTGCAGATCACCGCGGCTCGAATTTTCATTCATCTGGTTTTTAAGCGCTTCGATCATGTAGGTTATCTTGGCAACAATCAGTCCTTTTACCAGATAATCCACGGTGAACTTCTGGGATGCATTTTGGAATTCCAGATCAAGCGAATCAACGATTTCATCAATAAGAGGGGTTACCTGCCGATGGATCTCTTTCTGAACCTTGTCGATTTTACCTTTTTCCTTGACACCCCAGATAGCAGGAACAACATAGGAGATCGGTTCTATTAAAAGTCGGCCTTTATAGGAATCAACGATATCGAGAGCGGCCTTGTTCAAAAGAGGCTCAACGACCCTGGGCACCCGCATAATATCTTCAGGCATTTCAGGCCGTTTCATTTTATTGTCTTTCATGAAGAACCGTTTTAGAAACTTGATAAAAATATCTTCCCCCTGGTTCACGTTTGATGGTTTTGCAACAAGTCTGTTCAATACACGTACGATTTTTAACCGGTCATAGATAAAAACGTCAAGATAAATCTATTTCAACCATGTGACAGGCGTTCTAACAACGATTTTTGACACAAACCGCATCAGAGCAGTTGTGTTATACCGGTTACCACGGAAGGAAAGATTCAAACATGCCTTTACACAAAAAGCTACTTGTGAAATAATTACATTCATTCGTTGTAAAAAGTAACGATGTGCCATGTTTTTCAAAGAAAACAGGAGTTTTGGTTGGATCACATAACACAGAACAGTATCCACTGGGATCATGACTCAAAAATCGCGGTGAAACAAAACCTGATTGCGGAAGAACCTCTTTCCATCAGAATTCAGGGAAAACCTTACGCAGTTGTCATGCGGACACCCGGAGATGAGATCGCCCATGCCGCTGGTTTCTGTCTCTCGGAAGGGATTGTTGAAACACCCGACAATTTTTCTTCTCTTGGTTTTTGTGATGAAATCGATGGAAACGTCGTAACGGTTACGCTGTCCGCCTCATGCAGAGAAAAAGTTCTTCCAATCTTAGACAGAAAGGGATTTGTCAGTCAAACCAGCTGCGGTATCTGCGGCAAAGAAATCATTGAGGATTTGTTTCAGATTGTCCGGCCCATGAATACTCATATCACCATCGATGTCCAAACCGCATCCGGCAAACTTGATTCTCTTTCCGACCTTCAGCCCCTGAGAGATAAGACCCGGGCAGCCCACGCTGCAGCACTTTACGATAAAAACATGGAACTTTTATCCATTGCCGAGGATGTGGGGCGCCATAATGCCCTTGACAAAGCGATCGGGAAGCTCTTTCTTGACCAAAAACTTGAAAAGGCCTGCCTTCTCATACTCTCATCAAGGATCAGCTATGAACTGGTTCAAAAGGCAGCCAGAGCCCGAATTCCGGTTATTCTGGCCCACTCAAAACCGACAGCCCTTGCTGTGGAACTGGCAAAAAGACTGAATATGACTCTTGCCTCCAGAGCCGGAGGCTCAGGACTTTTTATTTTTTGCGGTCAGGAACGGCTGTCCGCGTCTGAAAAAGATTAAAAACCGTTCAAACCCCCAAACTGATAAATACTTCTTGACAAAAAGGTAAAAATTTATAAGATATGTAGGTTTATTATACTGGTAAAAAACTGTTCGATAAAGGAGGAACGTGATCATGTATGCGGTCATTGCCACTGGAGGCAAACAATATAAAGTTGAAAAAGGGGAAACCTTGATGATTGAAAAGCTCCCCGGTGCGGTTGGAGATGAGGTGTCTTTTGACAATGTTCTCATGTTCTCGGATGGAGAGAACGTCAAAATCGGCCGGCCGGCGGTGGAGAGCGCAACGGTTCGAGGCCGCATTATAGAACAGGGAAAAGCTAAAAAAATACTCGTTTTTAAATACAAACGCCGTAAAAGGTTTCGGAAGACCCAGGGGCATCGTCAGCAGTATACTGCTGTAAAGATTGACAGTATCGAAGCATAATATAGATCGCTTCAATATGAAGGAATAAAAAAATGGCACATAAAAAAGCAGGTGGAAGCACAAGAAACGGACGCGACAGCAATGGGCAGCGTCGTGGGATAAAAATATACGGCGGTCAGAATGTCAAGGCCGGCAACATCCTGGTACGCCAGGTGGGAACCAAAATCCACCCGGGCGAGAATGTGGGTTTGGGAAATGACTATACCCTGTTTGCCAAGATTGACGGTAAAGTAGCCTATGAACGGTTAGGACGTTCCCGCAAAAAAGTCAGTGTTTATGCCGCGTGAAATTTATAGATGAAGTGATTATTACAGTCCAGTCCGGAAACGGTGGCAGGGGCTGCGTAAGTTTCAGACGCGAAAAATTTATACCCCGTGGCGGGCCTGACGGTGGGGATGGGGGCAACGGCGGAGATGTAATCCTAACGGCTTCCTCCCAGAAACGGACGCTATATCAGTTTCGGCACCAAAAATTTTTTAGAGCAAAGAATGGCGGCCACGGTCAGGGACGGCAAAAAACCGGCAAAACCGCGCCATCCCTGATTATTGAAATTCCGCCCGGAACGATCGTCAGCAATCCTGATACCGGTGAGATATATCACGATTTTCTCGAATCCGGTGAGACGGTTGTCATAGCCAAAGGCGGAAGAGGCGGCCAGGGCAATAAACGATTTACGACCTCAACCAATCGGGCGCCAAGATTTGCCCAGCCGGGTGAACCCGCCCAGATCATATCCCTCAAACTTGAACTCAAACTGATTGCCGATGTCGGGATAATAGGTTTTCCGAATGCCGGAAAATCCACCCTGATCAGCGTTCTTTCTTCTGCTCGCCCCAAAATAGGCAATTACCCGTTCACAACCCTTTCACCAAACCTCGGCATGGTTAAACCCGATCGGGGAGAGCCGTATGTTGTAGCAGATATGCCTGGAATCATAGAGGATGCACACATGGGGGCGGGTCTTGGATTCCAGTTTTTAAAACATATAGAGAGAACGAAAATTCTGGTCCATTTGATTGATGCGGCTGCGATTGACCCGGAAAATCCGCTTGATCTTTACAAAAAAATTAACCGGGAGCTTAAGCTCCATAGTAAAAAACTTGCAGAAAAACCTCAGCTGATTGTGTTAAACAAACTGGACCTTCCGGATGCTGAAAAACCCGCCAAGGCATTTCAATCCAAAATCCAGGATAAAATGGTTATTCTGATTTCCGCAGCAACCGGGAAAAACATCAAAAATCTAAAACAGGAAATTGCCGGACTTCTGGAACGAATCAATGAAACATGACAGAAAAAAACAGTTCGATTCAGCAAAACGTGTCGTCGTAAAAGTCGGAAGCGGTGTTCTCACAGCGGGCCATGGCTTGAACATTCAGGCGATTCAGACAATCAGCAGACAGATCGACCTGTTGTCTGAAAAATGAATTGAATTTGTACTTGTTTCTTCGGGTGCGATCGCTTCCGGTTTAAAAAAAGTAGGTCTTTCGAAACGACCGGGCGATATCCCGGGAAGACAAGCTGCCGCAGCAATCGGACAGGCAGGGCTTATCTTGGAATATGAAAAGGCCTTTTACAACTACGACAAAAAGGTAGCCCAGATTCTTCTTACACAAGAGGATTTGAAAAATAGAAAACGGTATCTGAATGCCCGAAATACGCTGAACAAACTGCTTTCCTGGAAGGTGATTCCCATTATTAATGAGAATGATACGGTCGCAACGGAAGAAATCAAAATTGGCGACAACGACAACCTTTCCGCCATGATCGCAATTCTGATGGACGCAGATATCCTGATTAACCTGACGGACATTGACGGGCTCTATACAAAGGATCCAAGAACAAACCCGGATGCAGAGCTGATCTCTTTTGTTGATACAATCGATAAGGATATTCAAAGAATGGCCGGCAGTATTCCCGGAGCCCTCGGAACCGGGGGAATGCTCAGCAAGATAAAGGCCGCCGGGAAAGTAACAACTGCTGGTATCCCCATGGTAATTGCCGGAGGAGAAAAGCCGGACATTCTCACAAGGCTTTTTTCAGGAGAGCGTCTTGGAACCTATTTTGCGCCCGCTAAAAGCAAACTGTCGAGACGGAAATGCTGGATCGCTTTTTCTCTTACCCCAAAAGGAAAAATCAAAATTGATGATGGCGCGGCAGAAGCGCTGCTGAAAAAAGGAAAAAGTCTTTTGCCCATTGGGATTACAGCGATTGAAGGCAGTTTTGACATTGGCGCCTGTGTGGAGTTTGCAAATAAAGATGGTGTAAAACTCGGAATCGGACTGGTAAACTACAGTTCTTCCGATATTTTGAAAATCAAGGGTCTTCAATCAAAACAGATACAAGCAAAGCTGGGTCATAAACCGTATGATGATGTAATTCACCGGGACAACCTTGCGATTACACCTGAAAAGGAGTATTGTCCAAAGTGATCGTTTCAAATTTCAAAAGGAAAATTTAAATCCTTCCCATCCTTCGCACCCTGGAAGGAATCAAAAGGAGAAACCGATGTCGATTGAATCCACCATCATGGAAATGGCAAAATCCGCCCGGCTTGCATCAAAAAAAATCGCGACCTGTTCTTCTGACACAAAAAACGCGGCCCTCTCCGCAATTGCAGAAAAAATAGAAGAAAAAGCATCCTATATCAAACGTGAAAACCAGAAGGACTTGGATCTGGCAAGAGAAAGAGGACTGTCTAATGCCATGATTGACAGGCTTACGGTTTCAGATACCACCATAAAGTCAATGGCTGAAGGTCTGAGAGAAGTTATGCTGCTTCCTGATCCGGTTGGGGCGACAGGCGCTTCATGGAAAAGGCCAAACGGCCTTACGGTTTCCAAAATGCGCATTCCATTGGGGGTTATCGGCATTATTTATGAATCAAGACCGAATGTTACCATCGATGCTGCGGGCCTTTGTCTGAAAGCAGGAAATGCTGTCATCCTTCGAGGCGGTTCAGAGGCGATTCATTCCAACCGGGCGCTCGCGGAAACAATCCGTCCGGCGCTTTCCGAAACAGGGCTGCCTCCTGAAACTGTCCAGGTTGTTCCAATCAGCGACCGAAAGGCAGTAAACTGCCTTTTAAAACAGGAAGAATCAATAGACCTTATTATTCCTCGCGGTGGAGAGGGTTTAATCCGATTTGTGGTTGAAAACTCAAAAATCCCCGTACTGAAACACTATAAAGGCGTCTGTCACGTTTATGTCGATGAAGATGCGGACCTGAACATGGCCGAAAAAATCTGCTTTAATTCTAAAGTGCAAAGACCCGGAGTATGCAATGCCATGGAAACCATGCTCGTCCATAGAAAAATTGCTGAAACGTTTCTACCGAAGATGAATAAACGTTTTTCTGAGGCCGGTGTTGAAACAAGAGGCTGCCCTGAAACATGCCGAATTCTTCCGACAGCAAAGCAGGCAACCGAAGAAGACTGGCCCGCAGAATATCTTGACCTGATTCTTGCCGTCAAGGTGGTTGAGAACATGGATGAAGCGGTTCAACATATCGGCACATACAGTTCAAATCACACAGAGGCGATCGTTACAAAAGATTACAGCAGGGCGAATCGTTTCCTGCGGGAAATTGACTCCTCCGTTGTTCTGGTGAATGCATCAACGAGATTTAACGATGGAGGGCAGCTCGGTCTCGGAGCGGAGATCGGCATCAGCACCTCCAAGCTTCATGCTTTCGGTCCCATGGGAGTAGAGGAACTCACCACGACCAAGTTCGTTGTTCTCGGAGAGGGGCAAATCAGAGAATAGAAAAGGCTCATTCATGCGCATCGGTCTGTTCGGCGGTACATTTAATCCAATACACATTGGACACATCACGGTTTCGGCGGAGATCAAAAAGGCATTCGAACTTGACAGGATAATCATGGTTCCGTCAGCCATCCCTCCTCACAAAAAATCAAAAGAAATTGCCGATGCCGGGGATCGCCTTGAAATGACGCGTCTTGCTGTATCCAACTTGGAAGGCTATCATGTTTCCGATGTTGAAATCAAACGTTCCGGGCCCTCCTATACGGTTGATACCATAAACCACTTTAAAAAAATCCTTTCTGCCGATGTCTCACTCTACCTGATACTTGGAATCGATGCTTTTCTTGAAATCGATACCTGGATGTCGTATAAAGAACTTTTTACAATGCTGCCACTCATTGTGATGTCAAGACCGGAAAAAAGCAACATCGTAACATTGGAACACCTTGAATCGTATGTTTTAAATAAAATTTCAGAAGGCTATGCATTTCAAAAAGAAGAAAATCGCTTTGTCGATAATCGATACCAGCCTATATACGTTTTTAATGTCACCCCATGTACCATCTCCTCAACCGACATTCGTGAAAAGATCAGAAAAAGAAAACCCATCGAAGAACTGGTGCCCGAAAACGTGGAAAATTATATCCGGGACAAAGGACTTTATTTATGACATCTGATTTTGACTTATCTCTTGAACCTTATATAAAAGCCATACTTGGAAAAAAATCAATCGGTCTGGTCGCGCTTGATGTTCGAAACCTGACATCCATTGCCGCTGCATTTATCATTTTCA
This sequence comes from uncultured Desulfobacterales bacterium, assembly GCA_964578935.1. GTDB lineage: Bacteria > Desulfobacterota > Desulfobacteria > Desulfobacterales > SURF-7 > JAQYVL01. Next base: position 12,843 of record CAZOEW010000010.1, read on the forward strand.
GCGCCCGCTCAAACAGACAAGTTACGGCCATAGTCGAACATATTAAACAGCAACTGAAAGAACAGGGCATCTATGCGTTAAGCGTTGAAGGGATGAAGGAAGGACGCTGGGCTCTTCTTGATTACGGACACATCATTATTCATGTTTTTTATGAACCGGTTAGAAGTTTTTATGATCTGGACGGGCTCTGGACCGATGCCAGAAAAATAGAAACCGATTTGGTTTCCAAAACGATTCTCAATACAAAATCTCAGCGGGTGGAGAGGATCAATGAACACTAAAAAACCATTTATTCTTATGATTTTAGATGGTTGGGGGATAAACCCCTCTCCGGAAGGAAATGCCGTGACCCAGGCAAACCTGCCCTATCTCAACAGACTCTCCGAAACATTTCCCCGAACACAACTGCTTTGTTCCGGTGAAGCCGTAGGTCTTCCGGACGGAATCATGGGAAACTCAGAAGTCGGGCATCTTAATATCGGTGCGGGACGTGTTGTTTATCAGGAACTTCTCCGAATAGATACCGCCATAAAAGACCTTTCCTTTTTTAACAACACCGCATTGAATGATGCCTGTTCAAAAACGCGAGAAAAGGATGCCTCTCTGCATCTTATCGGACTCGTATCAGACGGAGGCGTACATAGCCAGCTGACCCACCTGTTTGCCCTCCTTAAACTGGCGGCAGAAAAAGGGCTGAAAAAGGTATATATCCATGCCATATTGGACGGACGGGATACTCCGCCTGACAGTGGTATCGGATTTATCCGGCAGCTTCAGAAATATCTTGAGAAACAAGGCGTTGGCCGAATTGCAACCCTGTGTGGAAGATTCTACGCCATGGATCGGGACACGCGGTGGGATCGAACGGAAAAAGCTTTTCAGCTCTATACAGAAGGAAAAGGTATTCCGGAGACAGAACCGACCCAAGCAGTTCAAAATGCATACAATCGCGATGAAACCGATGAATTTATAAAACCAATACTCATCTGCCCGGAAGGGACAGTAAAACATGGCGATAGTATTGTTTTTTTTAATTTCAGGGCTGATCGGGCAAGACAGATCACGCGTGCATTTACGGATCCGGGGTTTCAAGGTTTTCAACGAAGCGTATCACCGGAACTTTCGAATTATGTCTGCATGACGCTTTATGATGAACGCTTTACCCTGCCCGTTGCTTTTCCGCCGCACCATTTAAAAGGAATTCTCGGCGAAGTGATCAGCAAAAAAGGCCTTTCTCAGCTTCGCATTGCGGAAACCGAAAAATATGCTCATGTCACCTATTTTTTTAACGGCGGCGAAGAAAAGCCCTTTCCCGGAGAAGACCGATGCATGATTCCATCACCGAGAGAGATAAGCACCTATGACCAGAAACCCGAGATGAGCGCGCATCAAGTAGGAGACGAAGTGGTTTCACGTATTCGGACCGGGCGTTACGATCTGATCGTCCTGAATTTTGCCAACATGGATATGGTCGGCCATACGGGAATGATAACTGCGGCTGTTACGGCCTGTGAAGCCGTCGAAGCGAACGTGAAAAAAATTGTTTCGGAAATACGATCTCTCAAAGGGACGGTTCTGATAACCGCTGATCATGGGAATGCAGAACAGATGATCGACGAAAAGGGCAATCCCCATACCGCCCATACCCTGAATCCGGTTCCCCTGCTCCTTGTTAACGACGAAAAAAAATCCATACAACTGAGACCCGGTGTTCTTGGGGATATCGCGCCAACGATACTTGAGTTGATGGAAATCGAAAAACCTCCGGAAATGACATGCCGGTCACTTATTGAGAAGTGATGAAAAAAGAAGACTCCTTTTTGGATTTTATTACTGGGCGAAAAGTCCCGAATATCGGTTCGGAGATGAACCGGCAGGCGGTTGAACGCTTTCTGGTTGAGGAGAAGGAATTTACGAGAGAGGAGATCAAAGTAGACACCGATATTTCCCTGGATATATCCGGAGAGGTCTATTGTTCTCAGGTAGACCTTGTTATATGTGCGAACGAAAAAAATGTCATGCTGTTCAAGTGCTGTTCTGGATCCATCGGGTCCCACGAAAGAGAAGCGCTCGCGGCCGCAAGGCTGCTGAATCCATACCAGATTCCCCTCTCGGTGGTGTCTGACGGCAAATATGCGGTCATCCTGGATACAATTTCGGGAAAGAAGCTGTCCGAAGGCCTTGAAACGATTCCCTCAAAAAAAGAGATCCACAACTTATTAAAAACGTTCGTCTTTACACCCTATCCTGAAGAACGCAAAGAGCGTGAAAAACTGATTTTTCGATCTTATGATGAAATGAACGTGAATGTCGCCCGTAAACAGAACCGATCTTCTCCGTAATACCGGTAGCTTTCATCAAACTCCCGCCACATCTTTTCCGCAGTGCTTGCAGCCCGTTGCTCTTCTTTTTATAATTTCAGCACAGAAGGGGCATTCCCGGGTGAAATATCGATCATGTATTTTTTGAACTGATGCTTCTACGGTTTCCGTGAGCTTCTGGTTGCCGAACCGGGTGCTTCGAAGCGTTTCGATCGCCTCAACCTCACCAAGGTCGCCTATCATTTCAGCAGCTTTCAACCTCACGCGGGCAGGTTCTTTTGCATCGAGCAGTAATTTCAGCACTTCAACCCAGTTCTTGGATACATAATGGTCTGCAAGAATCGAAAAACCTCTTTTAATGGCTTCTTTTAATTCAGCCTGCGCGGCAAGCACCTTGTCATCAATGATCTGCCCTGTGGCTCCATGGGGACTGAAAACCGGAATGCATTCAAACTGGTTCGTACCCGGGTAGTTCATACATCGGTGTGATGCATTATGCGCAAAATTATCCATGATGGATTTCCATCCGCTCGTATACAGCGAACACTCGTCATTGAAGCAGATATACAGATAGGGCGTACCCCATCCCAGTCCATCCCCCATTGCGATATCAGGGACCTCCCACAGACACATCTCGGCTGCGCAATGAGGGCATTTCGGTTTTTCCCGGGAAAGTATTTTCTCAAGAACCTGTTCTTTTGTTTCAAAAGTCATTGTTTTATTTCTCCGATAATTTCAAAATAGATAAAAACGCGATTACGAAAAGGGTGCCTCAGACCATTCATGCATCATTTGTAAAATCCGTTTACCCTTCACCTTAATAAGGCAGAACATAAGTCCCCTTTTCAGGTTTGTCAATTTACTGATAAAAGTGACAGGCTCTCCAGGGCAACACCAGAACACTCGACAAGCTTTCAGCTTCAATTTACCCGTTAATTTTTTTTATTTCTTCGAGAATCGGCTTCACACGCAAACGGTGCTCAGGCGGTATCATGAGAAATCGTATCGAAGCGTTTTCTATCTTGTTTTTATCCGGTTTCAACCTGTTTACTGAATACTCTTTACGCATATCCGATGGCTCCAACAGCAACAAGATGTCCGTGAGATTTCCCATAAGGCCCTGATTATCGATATGTTCGATGGTTTGAAAAAAAATATTGTTGACCGTCAAGACAAACGGATCCAGTTCTGCGCAACCTGTATCGCTGCATGGAACTTTTGACACAAGACAGCGGCACCCAAAAGGCCTAACAGGATAAACCGGGCACACCTTTTCTGTTAAAAGCGGACAAGTCCCCCAGTTTGCATCGATCTCTTCTTCCGGCGGCGTCTCTCCATTGCAAACCATTTCTGCGAGGCTGTTGATGGTAACCTTTGGAATAAATCTTTTTTTTTGTAAATTGTCTTTTAGATTTCCAAACAGCTCCCCTTTGCGATTCAAATTGATATACTCAATGATATGATTCCCTTCGAGGGTTGTCAGGGTAACATTTCGCGTGCAGCACAAGTCACATTGTTTTTTACAGCACACATTCTGCCCCTGAATAAAATCATCGTATATGCTGTAAAGTTGATTCAAAATAATCGTTCTTTCTGTTAAATACACTTTTCTTGAATCTCCTGATCCGTCCTGTCATTAAGCGCTTCGGCTGAAATAAAAACATCTATTTAATTATCGAAAAAAGAGTGATATAAAACCATCATGATTCGAAAGGCAACCATAAAAGATATTAAATCAATCCATAAGATCCTGGCGGATTATGGCGGTAAGGGAGTGATGCTCCCGCGCCCTCTCAGTGAACTTTATGACCATGTCAGAGATTTTTCAGTTTTTGAAGATCCGGAAACAAAAAAAATTATCGGATGCTGTGCCCTTCAGTTTTGCTGGGAAGACCTTGCGGAAATTCGATCGCTTGCAGTTTTACCCGATAATACAAAACAACGAATAGGGTCCGGGCTTATGGAAACCGCTTTAAAGGAAGCGCGATTGTTTAACATTCAAAATGTTTTTACCCTTACGTATAAACCTGATTTTTTTAAACAATTTGGCTTCAATGTTGTTGACAGGGCAACACTCCCCCTGAAAATCTGGGCAGACTGTTATATGTGCGTTAAATTTCCGGATTGTGATGAGACCGCCATGATGAAAGCGCTGTAGCTCACCATATAGGCTGACCTCTTTTTCAGATCAAGAATATATCACATTTACTGGAATCGGAGCGTACTTCCAGACCCCTGGTTTGGGAAGAATGTGCTGGGCTCCTACCGTCAACCAGTAAGGGTCCGGGTTGATTTCCCTCAATTTTCCGTCGTCCGGCGGTCTGGCATGATCCGTGTGAGCATAGGTGGCTTGAAATATACAGACGCTTTCCTTTTGCTTATTTTTTATTTCATGCGCAATAACATAGTTGTTGGTAAAAACTCTCGGGGAAATCCTGTTGACCTCCGAAACCTGATCGACCTCCTCCTTTGAGAATTTGACCAGTATTGCCTTGGACACCCCTCTTTCTGAAATCCGAATCAGCGACCTTGACTCACTGCTTCCCGCATATACCGTAGAAAGACATCCAAGCCGCTTGATATATTGCGCCGCCACGATCGCTGCTGTTCTTCGCCCGCCGACCATTACCGGAAGTCCGTAATACTCAAACAGCTTTTTTTGAATATCGTCCGCATATTTATCGCCTTTTTCATATATCTCCTTTGAAATATAACGGAGGTTTCGCGCGAGATCCTCTGCAGCATCTGCAATGGGCCAGTCTATACGGACATGAAAATGGGACATGGAATACCGGTTTCTGGTTTGACTGGTGGCGTCTCTTTGAATAAGAAGCGCGTAGTCAACCGGCAGAAGCTCTTTGAAAAAATCGAAAAAATGGACCGAATCGAGATACTTCTGATTTCTGTCGAATTTATTTTCAAGAGAGAGGGTCTTGGTGCTGAGGAGATTTTTTTTGTTGGTTTTATTGGCATCAAAAAATCGTATATATTTTTTATGAACATCCGTGATGGTTTCCTCCAAAAAAATAACCAGAAAGGAGTTCTGGGACTCATATTCCAAATTAGGTATTCTGGCCCGGGGCTTCAACTCCCGCCGTTCGACAAACGGATAGGGAATCTTTCTGGCAACGAAGTTGTGATAGGAGTCGGTCAATGCATACTGGAGTACAAAATGATCCAGTTCATCTCTTAACAGCTCATAATAGGAACGCCTCAGCCTGTTCGCATTACTCAATTCTTCTCTGTATTTCCAGAAACCCAATTTGTTCTCCTGTTCAACTTGAAACTATTCATCCATATTCTAAAAAATCGCTTTTCAGCCATCTCTTTCAGACAAGAATTGTGCTTTTTGAAGAGCTTCTTTTCGCTTCTATCGGTAAAATCATACAAAATATATAATTAATACCACTATTTTTGATGATCGTCAATATAGAGATTGGTGAGCTGAAGCGATATACAAACGAAAAACAGGCTTTCATTTAAAAGAGACGATCCTGTTCCGGATCTCCATTAAACTTTTCAATCCATCTGTAAAGGATATCCCGGTAGCGGAGTGAAAGAACAACCACCACCGCGCTTATTCCGAAAATAAGGGCGAAAGCGCCATACATCTGCTCATATACATAAGCCCCCTGAAGGCTGAGCATAAGCGTCCCCGGCATTCTCCCAATGGAAGAGATAATGATGAATACTTTCAGCGGAAGTGTTGTCAGGCCAAGAAACAGACAAAGATAGTCTTTTGGAAATCCTGGAATAAGGAATAAAACAAATAAAACAATAACCCCCTGCCGCTTCAGCAGAGGTTCAAACCGGTCAAGAAGTTTAGGAGAAATAAGCTTTCTTATGTATTTTTTCCCAAAATAACGCCCAATAAAAAAATTCAACCAGGAACCGGCGATCAGGCCGAGACTGGAATAAAGAAATCCCAAAAAGACTCCGAAAAGATATCCCCCGATAAACCCGGTTGCCTCTCCCGGAAACGGAGCAAAAAGAACCTGAAGGAATTGAAACAGAATAAAAACAGCAGGCGCCCATAACCCAAATGCAGAAAGGAATTCTTTTATTCGCTCTCTATTCGTTAAAAAATCATAGAAACTGCAACCCGATTCCCAGAGCTGAATCCTGTAATGAAAAAACAAACAGACAACCAGAACCCCCAGAAGGATACTGGCCGCAATGATGATGCCGGAAAACCATTTTTTTGCCATAGGATGGATCTACTGTAACTCAAACAGATATAAATATCGTTTTCAAAACCGTTTACGTTCTATTTGTCGGAGAGTGCTGCGACGCCCGGGAGCACCTTGCCTTCAAGAAACTCAAGAGAGGCGCCTCCTCCTGTGGAAACATGCGAAATCCGGTCTTCCAGGCCGGCTTTTTCCACTGCGGATGCAGAATCACCGCCTCCGACCACGGTGGTAGCTCCTTTCTGCGTTGCTTCTGAAAGAATACCGGCCAGAGCAAACGTTCCTCTGGCTGTATCTTCTATTTCAAAGACGCCCATGGGACCATTCCAGATTATGGTTTTTGCATTCCTCAAAATATTTCTAAACCTTTCAATCGACGTTGATCCGATGTCAAGTCCATACCAGCCGAAAGGAATGGCATTATAGCTGACCTCTTTCATTTGACCGACTTTTCGCTTATCAAAATCAAAAAAATCTGAAACAACACAATCCGGGGGCAAAACAATTTTATCTCCTCCTTGTTGAAGCAGCTCACCGGCAAGTTCAAGCTTGTCTTCCTCCAGCAATGATTTTCCAATTTCAAACCCCATACTCTTATAAAAAGTATAGGCCATTCCCCCGCCAATAATCAGGTTGTCTACCTTTGGCAGCAAGTTTGAAATCACATCGATCTTACCGGAAATTTTGGCTCCGCCAAGAATTGCCGTAAAGGGCCTTTCCGGATTCCCGCTTACCCTTCCCAAATAATCAAGTTCTTTCATCAGGAGATATCCTGCTGCGCACCGATCAATATATTTCGTAACCCCTTCTGTTGAAGCATGAGCTCTGTGCGCTGTCCCAAAGGCGTCATTCACAAAAAGGTCTCCCAGAACAGCAAGCTTCTTCGCAAACTCTGGATCATTTCTGGTTTCCGATTCGTAATAACGCAAGTTTTCAAGAAGAAGAACATTCCCTTCTTCCAGGTTTCCAACCGCTGTTTCAACTTTTTCTCCGATGCAGTCATCCACAAAAAGCACCTCTTTTCCCAGTAGCGCGGCAAGAACATTCACACAGGGTTTGAGTGACATTTCGGGAACCCGTTTCCCTTTCGGACGACCCAGATGGGAGATCAGGATCAATTTCCCGTTCTTTTCCAGAATGTATTTTATGGTTGGAAGGGCTGCCCGGATCCGCTTATCGTTTGCCACGTTTCCGTTTTCAAGAGGGACATTGAAATCAACTCTCATCAAAACCCGTTTGCCCGCAATTTCAAGGTCTTCAACTGTCAGTTTCTTCATGTTGTGCTCCCCTTGTTGTCAAATCATTTCTTCTGTTTCTTTCCGATTTTCAGGCTGAATTCTTTTTTCCTGAGCCATCTCTCCATAAATCCAATTCGTCCGGCTTGGTACGCTCTGTCGGTAAATTCCTCTTTGGCTCTCAAACCATCCGATCCTGCCATTGCCTCCCGCAAACATCTTGTTTTAACCGGACACGGCATACAGGATTCAGGACTGTTTCTGAAGCCGTCATCCCCTTTCGGAAAAACGACATTCAATTCTCCGAAACATTCCGGAATCTCTTTTTTTGAGGAGTCTGCCATTACAGTTACACTTTTCCAGGTTGCGTCTATCGTACAAAAGAAATGGAGTCATCGATCGTTCTTTTCAAACTCACGATTCATCTTACTGATAAAGCCATGGTCCGCAAAACTGAAATATCGATTATCACCGATTATGAGATGCTCATGAACGGTTATTCCCATGATCCTGCAAGAAAAAACAAGCTTTTGGGTAATTGCGATGTCCTGCGGTGATGGCTCCGGATCGCCTGAAGGATGATTATGTGCAAAAATCAGAGCTGCCGCTTTCCGGTCTATAGCGGCCTTTACTACTTCTCTCGGGTAGACCGAGCTTTCGGTTAAAGTTCCTCTAAACAGGATATCAGATGAAATAACTCTGTTTTTTGCATCAAGAAAAACAGCGGCAAAAAATTCACGATCACTGTCGCGCATTCTGTGATAAAGATATTGGAAAAGATCCTTTGAGTTATGAATTGGATCCTTTCCCTGCAACTTTTTTTCGAGATATCTGTCGGCAACTGCTTTTATCAGCTTGATACCGATCATGTTTTTTGGCCCAACTCCCTTTACAGACAAAAGCTCTTCTTTGGACGCTTCAATGACTCCGGGGAGTGATTTAAATCTCTTTATCGCCTCTTTTGCCGTATCTTTGCAATCCCTTCTGGGAGTACCGATGGTAAGCAGAAGTTCAACAACTTCATACTCATGAAAACCAGATAAACCGGATTCGAGAAATTTTTCTCTGAGACGCTTCCGATGTCCTTCATTTTTATTTGGTTTGCACTTTTCCATAGGTTAATTCATGATGACAAATCATATCTCATCAAACTCATTTTTAAGACTTCGAGTCATCAGCAGATATACCGCCTCTGCCGGGGGACGTCCATCATAAAGCACATGATAGACTTCATGCGAGATGGGCATTTCAACTTTTACTTTTTTGGAAAGGTTATACACAGACTTTGCGGTTTTGACGCCCTCTGCGACCATCCTCATCTCACCAAGAATTTCTTCTAACTTTTTCCCTTCACCGATCTTTTTGCCAACCGTATAATTGCGACTTAACGCTCCGGTGCATGTAAGCATGAGGTCGCCAACACCTGCCAGTCCCGAAAAGGTGTGCGTGTTTGCACCCAGCTTCAAACCAAGACGCCTGATTTCCGTGAGTCCTCTCGTTATTAAAGCAGCACGTGTATTCAAACCCAATCCAAGACCATCCACAATCCCGGATGCGATGGCGATAACATTTTTAACAGCTCCGCCAAGCTCGACACCTGTCATGTCATTGATGGTATATACCCTGAAAGTCGGTGTCGCAAAAACATGCTGAATAAATTCCGCGGTGGCCGAATTCTTTGAGGCAACCGTTACAAGTGTCGGAACCCCTCTTGCCACCTCTCGGGCAAAGCTTGGCCCAGAAAGAACCGCAAGCGTTTCTTCAGAAATTTTTTCAATCACTTCTCGCATCACTCCAGACATGGTCTTATGCGTTTTGTTCTCAATACCCTTGGATGCTGAAACAACGATTGTTTTATCAGACAGGTGGTCTGCCATTTTTTCTGCCGTTTCTCTCAGAACGTGAGATGGAACAACAACCAGTATGAGATCTTTGTTTCCTGCGACATAATCAAGGTCATTTGACGGCACGATATTTTCTGAAAGAGAGATGCCCGGAAGAAAAATTTTATTCTCACGGGATGTCTGAATCTGGTCTTTTACTTCAGTTTCATATGCCCATAGATCAACCGAAAATCCTTTTTGAGCCAAATGGTTTGCCAAAGCGGTTCCCCAGGAACCGGCGCCCACCACACCGATACGGATTGAATTCATATCGATTTTGCTATAATCCATCTTGTTCTTCCTTTTCGGCAAGCCGTGCTGCTCCTACTACCTTTTCATTGGGTTCCATTCCGATAAGTTTAACCCCCTGCGTATTCCGGCTGATTATCGAAATACCTTCTACGGCCATCCGGATCAGCTTGCCGCTGTCGGCAACAAGCATGATATCATCATCCTCTTCCACGAGTAGTATTGCCACGACATTGCCGTTACGGATACTTGTTTTAATGGTAATTACTCCTTTTCCGCCTCTTTTCTGAATCGGATATTCGTCGATGGAAGTCCTCTTTCCATATCCGTTTTCAGTCACTGCGAAAAGGGTTTGACCATGACTCAATACTTCCATCCCGATCAGGCTGTCATCTTTTGCAAGCCGTATTCCCCTTACACCGCGTGCAATTCTTCCTGAGGGCCGGATATCCGCTTCTAAAAAACGAACTGATTTCCCTTTGGAGGTGCATAGAAAAACATTCATCGTTCCATCTGTAATCCTTGCGGAAATAAGCTCGTCGCCCTCTGCAAGGTTCAATGCGATAATACCACCTGTTCTAGGTCTACTGTAGGCCATTAAATCCGTTTTTTTGACCGTACCGTTTCGTGTGGCCATCATGATATGGTAGCCGGGTTCAAATTCAGGTACAGCCAGAACTGTGGTTAACTTTTCATTCTTATCAAAATCGAGCAGGTTTACAACGGCTTTACCTCTACTGGTGCGACCCGCCTGTGGAATGTCATAAACCTTACACCAGTAGACTTTTCCGTTATTGGTAAAGAACAGAAAATAATGGTGCGTAGAAGCAACGAAAAGATGTTCAACAAAATCTTCATCCTTTGTAATCATGGCTGTTTTTCCCTTACCGCCGCGATGCTGCTGCTGATAAAGGGTGATGGGATTCCGCTTGATATAACCGCTTTTTGAAATGGTAACAACCATATCCTCTTCCGCGATCATGTCCTCCATCGTAATCTCTTTTGTAGCTTGCATAATTTCAGTTCTTCGAGAATCACCAAAATCTTCCCTGATTTGAGCCAACTCTTCCTTCACAATTTCCAATACCAGATGATCGCTTGCCAATATTTCTTTATAGCGCCTGATATCTTTCAATACGGTTTCATACTCTTCCAGAATTTTTTCCTGCTCAAGCCCGGTAAGCCGCTGAAGACGCATGTCAAGAATAGCCTGGGCTTGAATCTCAGACAGATCGAATCTCTCCATCAGTCCGGTTTTGGCTTCTTGAGGAGTTTTTGAGCCTCGTATCAGAGCCACCACCGCATCCAGGTTGTCCAGGGCGATCTTTAACCCTTCTAAAATATGTGCCCGGGCCTGAGCTTTTTCCAGCTCAAATTTTGTCCGCCTTACAACAATCTCTTTTCGGTGAAGGATAAAATGCTCAAGGATTTCTTTCAGGGAAAGCAGTTCAGGACGGTTGTTAACAACCGCGAGAAAAATAATCCCGAAGCTGTTTTCAAGCTGTGTATGCTTGTACAGCTTATTAATAATAACTTCCGGAAACTGATCCTTCTTAAGACCAATAGCGATTCGCATTCCTTGTCGGTCAGATTCATCACGAACATATTTAACACCTTCAATCTGCTTATCTCTTATTAAAAAAGCAATCTTCTCGATAAGTCTGGCCTTGTTAACCTGATAAGGAAGCTCCGTAATGACAATCGTTTCACTCTGTGTCTTCCGCTCCTTTTCCACTTCTACTTTCGCTCTGACACGAATAATTCCCCGCCCGGTTTTATAGGCTTCATGAATTCCGTTTGTACCATAAATAATACCTGCTGTAGGAAAATCAGGGCCGGGTATGTATTTGAGCAGATCCTGCCAGTCATAATCCGGATTGTCTATCAGGGCTGTTATCGCATCAATCACTTCGGTCAAATTGTGTGGTGGAATATTGGTTGCCATTCCGACGGCTATGCCGGATGAGCCATTCACCAGAAGAGCGGGAATCCTTGCGGGAAGAACGGATGGTTCCAAAAGTGATTCATCGTAATTGGGAACAAAATTTACCGTTTCTTTATCCAGATCCTCCAGCATCTGATGAGAAAGGCGCATCATGCGAATTTCCGTATATCGCATGGCAGCCGCGGAATCGCCATCAACGGAACCAAAATTTCCCTGGCCGTCGACCATGGGATACCGAAGTGAAAAATCCTGAGCCATTCGTACGATTGTATCATATACAGCCGTATCCCCATGAGGATGATATTTACCAATCACGTCACCGACGATACGAGCGGATTTTTTATAGGGTTTATTCCAGTCATTTTTCAGCTCACGCATGGCAAATAAAACCCTGCGGTGAACCGGCTTCAGACCGTCACGAACATCCGGAAGGGCCCTTCCAATGATTACACTCATGGCGTATTCGAGATAAGACTTTTTCATCTCGGTGTCGATATTAATTTTGGAACTTATTTCTGCTTGATCTGTTTCTTGCATTTCATTTCTCTTTCAAATGGAAAAATATAAAAAATTAAAGGGAAATATTTGACCAACCCCTTTTGATTTCAGGTTGATAAGTCATCACCCGGCTCTACCATTTTCTGATAGTTCTCATGATAGATATCTACCAGTGTCAGAAAGCATGTAACAACCAATGGCCCATAAATTATCCCAAGAATCCCAAAGAGTTTCATCCCGCCGATAATCGACAGGAAAACCAGAAGTGTGTGCATTTTTAAACGGTTACCTACGATTTTAGGCTTGAAGATATATTCAACTCCAAAAGATAATACCGCATAAAAAACAACAAAAAATATAGCTGCAACAATTCGTCCTTTTAAAAACAGGAAAAATGCAGCCGGAAGAAATACAATACCGATTCCGACAATTGGGAGAAAAGCGAGCAGAGCCATTAAGACCCCCCACAAAAAAGGGGATTTTAATCCAAAAAACGCAAACACAATTCCGCCAATCGTTCCCTGTATGATACCACCAAGACCGTTTCCGATAAGAACCGCACCGGACATATCCTTGAACTTTTGAATCAGCTTCTCATCCTGATCCTTTGGGAGTGGAGAAAGATCGGTTATAAATTCAACCAGTTTTTTACTGTCCAACAGGAGAAAAAAAATAATGAGAAGCATGAAAAAAAAGTTGACAACAAAACTGAGTATGTTGGATGTGATCATCTTTGCCTGTTCAAACAGAAAAAGACCGATGAATTTTCCCAACTCGGATATGGATTTGTTTAAATCTTCAACCGTGAATTGAATATTGATATTTGACAACACCGCATTCATTTTTTCAACTGCCTGACTGTTTTCGAGGAGTTTGTTCAACTGGCCGCTCAAAACAGCGCTTTTCCCCATAATATAAAGATCATAGGCTTCTTTGGATAAAATGCCCGTAAAAACAAGAATCGGAATAAACAGGATAAAAAATATCAGGATACATGTAAAAAAAGCGGCCAGGGAAGGCGAAATTCTTAATTGATTTACCGCATACTGATAAACCGGGTTGAATGCGCCCGTAACCACCGCAGCCAGAATAATGGTTGATAAAAAAGGAAGCAGCAACCACCCGATCAAAAAAATGGAAATTAAAAATAATCCCAGAAAAAACCATAGAATCCGATCGTTTGTTGTTCGCTCCTGCATGAACTCCCCCGTATGGGCCGGCTGGCTGATAAACGTCTACCGTTTAAACACAATACAAAAGAAATCGTTGCAGACTGCCCCGCAGCTGCTGATTTGATACTCCTGCTTTTTTAAACCACAGGCCGATTGCTTGCCGGCCAGCGGCCGGCTTGTATTGAAACAAACAAAAAATTAAAAAATCGGATCGTTATCCAAAAAAGGTGTGTTCCCAGGTGTTATATTGTTCGCAATTGCAGCGTATAACGCATCTGCAAAACCCGTTCATACGGGCTTCCAGACTTCATGGGTTTGTGTCGGTCTTTGGCCAAACAATTCAAGCCCATCCTGATTTCCGAGAGAAAGGGAATGAACAACAGGACAACTTTTTATCTGCTGAGAAATCCGCCTGCGATTAAATATAGGACCACCTCGTACACCACAACCGGTGTATAGTCATGAAAAGCATGAAAAATAATGCCCCCTCCTATAATTGCAGGTACCATGAAAAAAACCAAAATCCCCAGCTTTCTGGAAATACTCATCTTCTATTTACTCCTGTTGCATGTTTATATCGTTATTCAGACAAGCTGAACCGGATCAAAAACTATTCTGTTTTTAACAATTACATATGGCCAAGTAAAGAAAAAAATCAGCAAAGGCCTTTCTTTTTTACGGTCTGTTTTTATTCGATTTTTATACCTTTTCCCCGGCTCTGTAACCCATAGAGCCGGACCTCGTTGACCGGCTCGTTTTCAACGCTGTTTTTGGGCGGGATTTAACGTTCAACAACCATTGCCATGCCCATTCCGCCTCCGATGCACATCGTGATGAGACCTGTGTTGTATTGTTTGCGTTTCATCTGGTACATACCGGATACCATTTGACGTGCTCCTGTACAGCCGATGGGGTGTCCGAGCGAAATACCGCTTCCAAGCTGATTCGGGCGATCAACCTCGATGTCGAGTTCACGCATACAGCCGATTGCCTGTGATGCAAAGGCTTCATTAAGTTCTATCATGTTAAAATCATTTATGGTCATGCCGCATCTCTTTAAAACCTTTCTGACAGCCGGCACCGGGCCAAGACCCATATATGCCGGATCAAGACCTCCAGATGCAAAACCTTTAATTTTCACAATCGGTTCCAGCCCCAGGTCTTTTGCCTTTGCCGCACTCATCATCAGCACAGCTGCCGCCGCATCATTAATTCCAGAAGCATTGCCGGCGGTAACGCTTCCATCCTTTTTAAATGCGGGTTTCAACCCGGCCATTTTTTCAAGGTTTGTTTCCATCGGCCGCTCATCCGTATCAAAAACGGTTTCTCCTTTTCGTGATTTAATGACAACCGGTGCAATTTCCCCGCTAAAGGTACCATCCTTTATTGCCTTCATGGCTCGGCCGTGGCTGAGGACTGCCAGTTCATCCTGTTCCTTCCTGGAGATCCCGTATAAACTCGCAATATTTTCAGCGGTTTGACCCATATGATATCCATAAAAAATTTCAAAAAGACCGTCAAAAACCATTACATCATAGATTTCCCCGAAACCGGAAAGCTCCATCCTGTGTCCCCACCGGGCTTTTGGCAAAGCCATTGGGGCAAAGCTCATATTCTCCTGACCACCCGCAAGGACCACTTCCGCCTGCTCAGACATAATCGAAGCCGCACCAAGTGCAATTGCTTTCAGCCCGGAACCGCATATTTTATTGATCGTGAAGGCAGGGGTTTCCTTTGGTATACCGGCACGGATCATCGCCTGCCGCGCCGTATTTTGACCCTGCGCAGCCTGAAGAACATTACCCATTATTACTTCATCAATAACAACCGGTGTATGGGAATCATCCCAGTCATAGGCATTTTTTTCCAGATCAATCATGCCCTGATCTTTCAGTTTATCCGGAACAACGGCCTGCATCTCCTCGCCCATCACCGGCCGCAAACCCGCTTTTTTTAAAACATCTTTCATTACAATCGAGCCTAGTTCAACCACAGGCACCGTTTTTAAAGAGCCGCCGAATGCGCCGATTGCTGTTCTCGATCCGCTGACAATAACCACTTCCTTCATTTTAATATCCTCCATATTGATTTATTGGAAAACCTATATTACTTTATCATATCGCGTGAACGAGTTGCGAAAACGAAAAAAATTTTGAGCTGTAAAAAAGTAATTAATTTCAAACACAAACAATACCATAAAAAATCAACGGAGGTCAATGAAGAGATCAGATGTGCCTCGTCCTTTTTTCTTTTGATCTGCACCCTGAATATCAATACATCGTTGCCGGTAATCGTGATGAATTTTACAAACGTCCAACGCAGCCTTTAGACTTCTGGAAAGATGAACCCCTGATTCTTGCCGGCCGGGATCTTGTGGGAGGCGGGACATGGCTGGGTGTTACAAAGACGTTAAGGTTTGCTGCAATTACAAATTACAGAGACCCTTCGGCCGTAAAAAAAAATGCTCCTTCCCGAGGGAGTCTTGTTCGGAATTTTCTGGCCGGGGAAGCTTCTCCGGAAGCCTATCTGGAGCATGTCCGGAAGACAGGAAACCAATACAATGGCTTTAACCTCCTCATAGGCGAAAAAGAGCAACTCTGGTTTTATTCCAATGTAGAGGAAAGAGCGCAAAAAATTTCAAGCGGTTTTTATGGATTAAGCAACCACGTTCTGGATACACCCTGGCCAAAAGTAAAAAAAAGCAAATCCTCCCTGAAAACGATATTTGATAAAAAAGAAATAGATATAGAAACGGTCTTTGAAATTCTATCAGACCGTCAGTATCCCCCTGAAAACCAGCTTCCGGATACAGGTGTCGGTCCTTTCTGGGAACGTATTTTATCTCCGATCTTTATTCGCAGCAATGTATACGGAACGCGCAGTTCCTCAATTCTGCTGATCAAAAAAAACGGACTCACCACCTTCATTGAGCGAACGTTTTCAACAATGACGGGTAAAGGAGTTCATCAAAATACCCGAACGTTCACTTTCTCGGGAACTCCTTTTTCGGATTAAATTCTGCTGCAATATAAACAAGGTTCCTTAAAAGAAAACGATCAACTCTATTCTTGATTCTTTTACAATCCTATAGTACAAATTTAAAAAGGGTTTGCCCATGATTGAAAAAAAAATTCTGTTTGTTGATGATGAAGAGTCACAGCGGGATGTTATGAGTCGATTCCTGAAAAAACTCGGCTATGACGCCACGATATCTTCAAACGCTTTGGAGGCTTTGGAAATCCTGAAAAAGGAACACTTCCCTCTTATCATAACAGATCTAAGCATGCCCGGTATGGACGGTTCAACGCTTTGTGAAAATATCCGGATAGCCAATCCCAATGCAATCATATATGCTCTATCCGGTTTTATTGAATCAGTTGAATTCGAAACGCTTGAATCTGCTCGTTTTGATGGATATCTTCGAAAACCAGTCACCTCAAAAGTCCTCAAGCTCGCCATTGACGGAGTTTTTGAGAAACTGCAGCGTGATGCCAAACAATAGCAATTTTTCTGCTTTGAAACTCTCTTTTAAACAATCCTTTTAATCATTGCCATGTCCGGTGTTTGAGCTTACAGACTCCAAAAATTCCCACCGGGAATATGCTTCTTCAATTTCTTTTCCAATGGACTCAAGTTCTCTTTTAATGGAAGAAATCTCTTTTCCTCCTGTTTGATAAAAGGCCGGGTCGGACATTTTATCAAACAGTTTTTTTTGTCTATCTTCAAGACTCTCAATGATGCCCGGAAGTTTTTTAAGCTCACACTGATCGTTGTAGCTGAGCTTTTGATTTTTTCTTGTCCGGAGTATTGCAACGTTTTGGGCAGCCGGTCTTTTTTTGAGTATTACAGGATCGGGCATTTTCTGCCTCACCCAGTCATCATACCCGCCGACATATTCATTAACCTTACCCTCTCCTTCAAAAACAAACGTACTGGTAACAACATTATTCAAAAAAGCCCGGTCATGGCTTATCAAGAGAATCGTTCCTGAATATTCCAGAAGCAGTTCTTCTAAAAGCTCCAACGTTTCTGTATCGAGATCATTGGTTGGTTCATCAAACACGAGAACATTTGACGGACGCGAAAAAAGCCGAGCCAGAAGCAACCGGTTACGTTCTCCGCCGGAAAGGGTTCTGACCGGACTCCGAGCTCTCTCCGGCGTAAAAAGAAAATCCTGCAGAAAACTGATAATATGGCGAGGCTTGTTATTGAACGTAATCATATCATTTCCGTTGCAAATATTTTCCTGCACCGTTTTATTTTCATCCAGCTTTGCACGAAGCTGATCAAAATAGGCAACGTGAAGCCGGGTTCCCAGACGAACCTTCCCCTTACAAGGAGCAAGTTCACCAAGAAGGATCTTCAGAAGAGTGGTTTTCCCTGATCCATTGGGTCCAATGATGCCGATCTTATCGCCCCTTAAAATTGTTGTTGAAAAATCACATAAAACAACTCTCTCTTCCCATGTATAGGTTAACGACTTCGCTTCAATGACTAGCTTTCCGCTTTTTTCAAATTCCTGAATTTCCATATTGGCGGAACCAATGCGCGATTGCCTGATTCGTCTGACTTCACGCATTTTTTCTAGCGCTGTCACCCGACCTTCATTACGCGAACGCCGTGCTTTTATCCCCTGGCGAATCCATTTTTCTTCCGCAGCCAGCTTTTTATCAAAAATTGCGATCTCTCTTTCTTCTGCTGAAATCAACTCCTCTTTTCGCATTAAATACTTTTCATAATTACATTTCCAATTGAACAGACGCCCTCTGTCGAGCTCGACAATCCGGGTTGCCAGTTTTTGTAAAAACATTCGGTCATGGGTTACAAAAAGAATGGTGCCTTTAAATCGCTGCAGAAAATCTTCCAGCCACTCAATGGCATGAATATCAAGATGGTTTGTTGGTTCATCAAGCAGCAAAAGGTCTGGTTCGGGAACAAGGGCTTTTGCGAGAAGCACCCTGCGCTTCAGGCCCGCGGAAAGTTCATTGAACAGTGCTTCCGGTTCAAGTTGAAGCCTTGTAATGACCTGGTTTACTTTCAGCTCCATTTTCCATCCATCTGCTTCATCAATCTTCTGCTGAAGCCATTCAAGTTTCTGAAGCAACGCCTTTTCTTCATTACCGGCAAGAAGCCGGCTGGTGTGGTGAAATTCTGAAAGGATTGCAGCTGCCTTGCCATACCCACCGGCGATTACATCGAAGACAGTTCCCTCTTTTTCTCCTGGGACCTCCTGATCCAGGCAGGTCATCTTTACGCCATCTCTTACCGTAATTTTCCCCGTATCCGGATGAACGGTTCCCGTGAGTATCCGAATTAAGGTTGATTTGCCTGCCCCATTGCGACCGATTAAACATATTCGCTCTCCCTGCCTGATCTGCAGATCAATATCCTTCAGCAGCAAAGAGCCACCGTACCCAAGACTGATATTCTGAATATTGGTGAGAATCATGGATGTTGTTTATGGATGGAAGTTACCGTGCTTTTTAAAAACCCCTTCTGCATTCAATCGGTTTCCGGTACACCGACTTCGAAAAAATAAAACAGATCCAGGAAAGAACCGAAAAGGGTGTCGAACAAAAAACCAAAAACATTTCGAGAATTCAGTTTTCGGCTCCTGAGATAAAAGAGAGCGATCGTTCCTTTTTGAAATGCGTTCTATAGATTTTCGACCAATAAACGTATCATTTCTTCCTGTTCCAGGCTCCCTTTTTTAAATCGAATGGCAATACCATCCGATTCAACCCGGACAACCTCACCGACAATGTGATTTGCTTGCGCCAGGTTGTAGGGTGCGAGAATTTTTAACGAAACACGTTGACCTTGTTCAAAAGGTTCGGTGGTTTCAATAAAAACACCTTCATTGCTTATGTTGCAGATGTAATTGGTAAAAATGCTATCCTTGATACTGCACTCAACCGATAGTAAACAAGATTTTCTGGGATGTTTTCTTTTCTCTGCAACCTGAACAGCTTCCTGATATGCCATGAGACACCTCCCCTGAAGTTGTTTAACCGGTCCGGATAACAGAAAATAATTTTAAAACCAGACATATCTGTGAAAACCAAATAAATCAACAAGTATAATGAGTTTCATCGTTCAAGCCCGCTTGAAACGGAAAAAATCGTTTCAGGAACCGCCATCCTTCCGGGGGAAATTGTCACAACAAGGGCATCGACGCTATCTGCCGCAGCACTTTTTATATTTTTTTCCGCTGCCGCATGAACACGGATCATTTCTTCCGACTTTGGGTCCGGATCGCATTACCTGCTTCTGCTCCGGTGCAATGCCATCCAGAAAATACCATTTTTCCTCTTCTTTTTTAAAATCCGCGATCTCATGGTGAGTTTCCCTTTTCCCTTTTTGATAATACCGAACGACAAACTCCACCTTCCCCTCTGAATCCTCCGGACCACCTTCGGATGTCTCCACAATTTCCAGTCCAATCCAATCTGATTTTTTAGCCCAGTTTCGAATTGCTTTTTCATCATGCTGGGATCTTTTGTCCGGGTGAACGGTCTCTAAAATATAACCCACCTCTTCTTTGGTAAACGCGGTATAGCGGGATCGCATCAACTCCTCTGCTGTTTTGGGCAACCTCTCACCCCTGATAAGGGGCTCACAGCACGTGGTATATGTTTTATCCGATCCACATGGACAATTTTCCATCTCTTTCTCCTTCCGAACTTAAACGAATTTCAGGAAACGATCTATAGAGGCTTCTATCTGTTTCTATAGTGTAACAATCTCCGCCTGCAGGTCTTTTCCGCTGAGATGAAGAAGAGCGACGGAAAGTGGATTGCCATAACGCCTCTGACCCGCGCTTCCGGGATTCAAAAAAAGAACTCCTTCCCGGCTTTCGATCAATGGTCGATGTGTATGACCATAGATAACGGCTTTCAGATCAGCCGAAGCTGGAATCCTGTCGGATCCATGAAGGTTATGACACACAAAAATAACAGCCTCGCCGATTCGGATCGTCTCGGTCTCTTTCATGCTTCCGGTCCATTGCCCGGAATCCATATTGCCGCGAACGGCAATTGTGGGTGCGATAGATTTCAGCCGTTCCAGCACATCTGCTGAGTCAATGTCGCCTGCATGAATGATCAGATCCACCTTTTTAAACAGTTGCATCACCGGGGGAGGAAGCTTTCCGTGTGTATCTGAAATAACACCTATCAGAACGTTGTTTTTGCCCTGCAGTCGTTTCATGATGAATTTTTATCTGCGGATTGTTTCAGCTTGTAGGCGTCAAGTCCGGAAATTTCCGATCAAGGATCCTGTTCCATTCTTCAATCCGATGCGCTGTCTTTTCAAATAAATCGGTTACATCGCCCTCTATGGTGATATTTTTAATCTTGTCTCCCCGGGCAATTTGATCAACAATTGCCTGATCCTCATCCCCCAGTACCTCTCCAAACACGGTATGATGATTGTCCAGATGGGGTGTTGCCAGGTGGGTAATAAAAAACTGGCTGCCATTGGTCCCGGGGCCTGCATTGGCCATGGAAAGAATTCCAGCTTTATTATGGCGAAGCGCCGACACAAATTCATCCTCAAAACGATACCCGGGATCTCCGGTGCCGGTGCCATGCGGACAGCCGCCCTGTATCATAAAATCTGAAATCACACGGTGAAAATTGAGATTCCGATAAAAATTCCGCCGCGCAAGATTTACAAAGTTCGCCACGGTTACCGGGGTCTTCCGGTCAAAAAGCCGTATCCTGATTGTTCCCTTGTCTGTCTCAAAAACTGCAACGATCTCTTGTTCTGCCATATCTCGTTCTCCTGTTATCGCAAATAAACATTAATTTAGTCCGGATTCTCTTCCGCCCGCCATGAAAGACCGACGCCCTGCATGTTGTCGATCTGAAGCTGTTCTTGGATTCTCTGCATCTGCCTGCTTAAATCATTTATCTCCTGCTGCCAGAATCCGTGACTTCCCCAGTCTGGAAAATTATTTTTAAACTTGAAATCATTTGCCTGCCGGCTGCACCAGGCAAGAAAATATATGATCCGCATGGCACGAAGAGGCTCAATCAGTTTGAGTGTTTTCCGGTCAAACGCCCTGAACATTTCATACCCTTCAAGAATAAGCCTGATCTCCTTTTCACACTTGTCTGCATAATCCGGCAGCAGGAGCCAGAGATCATGAACCGGAGGCCCCATCATCATATCATCAAAGTCAATGACCATAATCCCTTCTCCAGGCCTGTGAAGCAAATTTCCCCGGTGACAATCCCCGTGAAGCCTTATGGATTCGACATCGTGAAACAGGTTCGCGCTGACATCCGTAATTTTCCGGCAGACCTCTTCAAACGCGTCAATCTGTTTTGAAGAGACAAACCCGCCTTCTATCAGCCGGCGGATATCCTGCGCTGTTGAAATCTCAGGGTGAAGGCGGACCCTGGTATCTGCTTTTTTCCTGCTGCCTGCAATATGGATTCTCGCAATTATCCTGCCAAGCCTCCGCCAGTCTTCATCTTCCGTAACCTCAAACCCACGTCCGAATTTTTTAGGAAACACCGCAAAATAAATATTCTCCACGATTCCGAGCGTTGAACCATGCAACAGCGTGAGCGGCGAAATCACGGGAATTTCATCTGACGCGCAATCCGCGATAAATAGATGCTCTTCTTCCAAAGCCTCTTTCGACCATCTTCCCGGACGATAAAACTTTCCAATCA
The DNA here is from genome assembly GCA_964578935.1 of uncultured Desulfobacterales bacterium. Lineage (GTDB taxonomy): Bacteria > Desulfobacterota > Desulfobacteria > Desulfobacterales > SURF-7 > JAQYVL01. The sequence continues at coordinate 35,017 of CAZOEW010000010.1, forward strand.
GACGCATGCCGTCTCTGGTCTGAAATTCATATACCCGATTGATGTAACTGGGAAGGGGGGATGTGAGCCCGGTCATTGGTAATCCAGTGGCTTTTTCCACCGCACGAATCAGAATGTCGGGTGTAATCTGCTCAAAACCAACAGGCGCTTTCACAAAAAATCCTTTT
>CAZOEW010000011.1:0-35103 GCA_964578935.1 uncultured Desulfobacterales bacterium
GATGAGGAGATGGACAGACTTCAGCGATATGGCATTCCATTTTCCGTGATCATTCTGACCATTGATAATATGGACGAAATAAACCGAAAGGTCGGCCATATGACGGCACAAACCGTGATGAAGGATTTTGCCACCCACGTGCAGAAACATCTTCGTATTATTGATTTCTGCTCCCGGTGCGGACTGAATAAGCTCATGATCATACTATCCGGAAGCGACACCGAAAGAGCAAAGATCGTAGCCACGAGACTTTCAGTTGACCTGACCGGACATGAACTTGTCGACATCGAACCCTATCCGGAATTTTGTTTTGCTGTTTCCGCCGGGTTTATGGAAGTTCAAAAGGGGGATACACTTGGAGGGTTGCTTTTAAAAGCGGGATCCAGAAAAGATATGGGATATGCTTTTCGGATCTGTTAAATCGGAATGGATCAGATCGGCATCTCTTTATGCCCAGGATATTTTTTGTCACGGATAGAGAGACCGCCTGAGTCGTATGACTCAGTCTGCCTCCGAACAATGCATCGAGTATAATAAAGATAAACTTGTTTTCCAGTCCGTGGGAGGAGACATGAGAAAAGTTTCAACTGAAACAGCGGTTGGTTTATTTGTTCTTGCAGGCATTATCTGCGTCGGATACCTGACAATTCGCCTCGGAAAAATGGAGATTCTCGGAAGCAACACCTATACGGTCTATGGGCGATTTGAATCTGTCACGGGGCTCACAAAAGGCGCCGGTGTAGAAATGGCCGGTGTTCAGATCGGGCAGGTTTCGGATATCAAGCTTGATAAGGAACGATATGTGGCTGTTGTGGCGATGAAGATCGAAAAAGGGATTCAACTTACCGATGATGTTATCGCGTCATTAAAAACAGCAGGCCTGATCGGAGATAAGTTTATTAAGCTTACTCCGGGAGGATCGGACATCATACTCAAGGATGGGGATATAATAACCGAAACGGAATCAGGGGTTGACCTGGAAGAATTAATAAGCAAATATGTTTTTGGCAAGGTTTGATTGAACCCTATGCAGGTTTGTTTCCCCCTGATACAATAAAAAACTTGGAGGATTATGAGATACCTTGTTCTATTCACGGCAATTCTTTTAATACTTGGAAGTTCTTTTTCTGTAGAGGCAGCGGAACCCATGGAGGATCTGAGAGGTCCCATTGAACAGGTTATCCGCGTATTGCAAGACCCGAAATATAATGATTCTTCCATGAAAGATCAGCAGCGATTGGAGATCATGTCGGTTATCACAAAAGTCTTTAATTTTAATGAGATTTCAAAAAGAGCCCTTGGGGTGCACTGGAAAAAATTCAGCGTTCAGGAGAGGCAGGTTTTTGAAGAAGCGTTTTCGGATTTTTTAGGATACACCTATTTTAAAAAAGTCAGGGATTCATACCAGGGTGAAAATGTTGTTTTTCTTTCACAGGAGAAGATGAGTGACAACAAGGCACTGGTTAAGACAAAAATACCCAGAAAAAACAGTGAAATACCACTTGATTATCGAATGGTCAGGATGACGGGTAAATGGTATATCTATGATGTCATCATCGAGGGCGTAAGTCTAGTGAAAAATTACAGAACCCAGTTTAATCAAATTTTAGGAAAGGAATCTCCTGAGCAGCTTATCGATCGTTTGCGCAAAAAGATAGTTGAACAGCGGGAAAATGATAAAACCTCATCCTGAGTTTTCCCTTCGACCATTCAATGAAAAAGTTTTTCTCCATCTTTCTTCTGTTTTTTTTCTTGCTGAATCCAGCAGGCGCCGTTTCCGTTGCACAATCGGTAAAAGAGTCCAGCGATGTTTCGGGTGGATTGGATCGCCATTCTCAACTCCCTCCTGAATCATCAGATAATCCTTCCACGACATATTCCGCTGAATCCGATGATGAAGATTTTGAAGATGAGGATCTGGATTATTTGTATGAAAATGAAGAAGATGTGCCTGAATTTTATGCTGCGGATCCCCTTAAACCCTGGAATAACGTTATGTTCCATTTTAACGACAAGCTCTATTTCTGGATTTTGAAGCCGGTAGGCGAAGGATATCGATCGATTACGCCGGATATGGTTCGCATCGGCGTTCGGAATTTTTTTTCAAATCTTTCCACACCGATTCGATTTGTCAACTGTCTTCTTCAAGGGAAGGGGAACGATGCTGAAATAGAGTTCGCGCGGTTTCTGGCCAATACCACGATCGGTTTTCTGGGTTTCTGGGATCCGGCAAAAGCGTTTCAGGATCTGAATGAAAAGGAAGAAGATTTCGGGCAGACACTGGGTGTATGGGGGATCGGGAGCGGATGGTATATCGTCATGCCGTTTCTTGGGCCTTCAACGGTGCGGGATTCGGCAGGGCGCTTTGGGGATATGTTTTTGAATCCTTTATATTATCTTGAAACGGTTCCGCTGTCGACCGGGGTTTGGGCATTTGAAAATATAAATGATATATCATTCAGAATCGGCGATTATGAAACCATCAAAGAGGCCGCCTTTGATCCTTACGAATCAATGCGTGATGGATACCTCCAGATGAGAGCCAAAAAAGTGGAGCAATAGCAAAGGGAGAATCATGATTGTAGAAATTCTTTCTACCGGTGATGAAATTTTGACCGGCGCTTTGATTGACAGCAATTCAGCTTATATTGCAGGCCGTCTGGTTGAGAATGGAATGGCCGTGGCCAGAATGACCTGCGTCGGTGACAATCTGGATGACCTTACAGCCACGCTCAAGGAGATTGGGAGTCGTTCAGATGTTGCCATTGTAACAGGTGGATTGGGTCCCACTGAAGATGACCTTACATCAGAGTCTGTCGCAAAGGCGGCCGGGGTAAACCTTATCTTTAATGAAGATGCGGATCGATCGATCAAAGAATTTTTCCGTTCCCGAAACCGGTTGAAAAATCTGTCTGATAAAAAGCAGGCAATGCTGCCGGAAGGATCTGAATGCATACCCAATCCGGTAGGCACAGCCCCGGGATTTTCAAAAAAGGTTGGCAGGTGTATGGTTTATTGCCTTCCGGGTGTGCCATCCGAGATGCGAACCATGTTCTCGGAATCTGTGTTGCCGGGGATTCTGGAATGGTTCAAGAACAAGCAAACGGTTTTTCTGATAAAAAAAATGTCCCTGTTCGGTCTTCCGGAATCTGCTGTCGGAGAGAAATTGAAAGGGCTGTCGCACCAGTTTCCCGGAATAAGACTTGGACTGAGGGCCGGCTTCCCTGAAATTCAGATTCGACTTTACGGCTCCGGGAACGACCGGGAGGATCTTTATGAAAAAATTGAAAATGCGGGAATGTGGGTGTTGCGGAAGGTCGGCAAATGGATTTATTCGGAAACCGGAAAGTCCATGGCTGATGCGATCGGCAGCTTGTTGCGCGAAAAGAATGCCACGCTGAGTGTCGCTGAAAGCTGTACAGGCGGCCTGATCTCACATATGCTGACCAGTATCCCGGGAAGCTCGGACTACTTTCTTTTTACCGGTGTTACCTATTCAAACCAATCAAAAATTGATGTGCTTGATGTATCTCCGGAGTCTCTGAAATCTTATGGAGCGGTAAATGAAACGGTTGTCAAGGAGATGGCGGCAGGGGTCAGAAGAGTTTCAGGCTCAACTTATGGTCTTTCAACAAGCGGCATCGCAGGCCCTGAGGGCGGAACCGATGACAAGCCCGTGGGGACAATTTGCATCGGGCTCGCGACACCGGAAACTGTTCATGCTCATCGTTTTGAACTGTCATTTGGAGACCGCGCAAGAAATAAAACCATTTTTGCCGTGACGGCACTTGAAATTTTGCGGAGGGAGCTGCTGGGTATTCCGATTGAGATATGATTGCTACGATAGCTGAATCCTATTCTGTATTCGCCGGATGGTTGATCGATGGAACCGGATCACCACCCAGGGAGAACACCCTGATTGAGATTGAAAAGGGGCAGATATGCTCTATTTCAGATCACGCTGAAGATATTCGAAAAGAGAAGCGTTTTTTAGAGCCGGACATGATCGATCTATCCGGCTTTACGGTTGTGCCGGGTCTTGTGGACAGTCATGTGCATCTGGCGATGTCCGGATCTGCAGATCCGGACATTCGTGAAAATCAGCAAATTGAAGGATTTGAAGATGTCTCCAAACGAATACGGACGCATCTGGAGGATCACTTTTATTGCGGGGTGCGTGCCGTTAGGGACGGGGGCGACCGCAATGCCCATACGGTTCGCTTTCGGAATTCGTATGATAAGCAGTCCCAAAATCCGGTATTGATGAGCGTTTCGGGAAAGGCCTGGCATAAAAAAGGCCGTTACGGAAGATTGATCGGCAGACCGCCTTTCGGAAACAAAACGCTTGCGGAATCGATTTCGGATGCCGATGAAATGCCTGATCAGATCAAGATTGTAAATTCCGGATTAAACAGCCTTTCCCTGTTTGGAAAACAAACCCCGCCTCAGTTTACGTTACATGAATTAAAAGATGCGGTTGACCTTGCTGAACGATACGGGAAGAAGGTCATGGTTCATGCCAATGGAGTAAAACCGGTGGAAATGGCAGTCGCGGCCGGCTGCCACTCTATCGAGCACGGTTTTTTCATGGGAGAGGACAACCTTAAAAAAATAGCGGAAAAAGGATTGATCTGGGTGCCGACAGCGGTTACCATGAAAGCGTATGCCGGATTGATGAAAGGAAAGACTGCCGGTCGCATTTCGAAAAAAAATCTTGAGCATCAGCTGGAGCAGATCGCTATGGCCAGGGAGTTTGGCGTACAGGTCGCGATTGGGACTGATGCGGGCAGTCCGGGAGTAGATCATGGCAAAGCGATGAAGGATGAGATGGGGCTTTTTATGGAGGCTGGTTTTTCGGTTGAGGAGATTGTTCGTTCCGCAACGTCTATCGGTGCGGATCTTATCGGTCTGAAAAAATCCGGACGAATCGCAAAAGGAATGAGAGCCGATTTTATTGCTGTAAAAGGCTCTCCTCTTGAATTCCCGAAACGCCTTCAATCCATTGAAAAAATTTACATAGATGGCAAACTGATGTATACAGCCTGAACTATTTTTTATCCTGTAATGAAGAACCGTAATCGAAAGGAGAGATTTTGATTGTCGCCGGATTGACAGGTGGGATTGCAAGCGGAAAATCCACTGTTTCAAAAATGTTTGAAAAGCAAGGCGCTGTGATCATTGATGCAGATCGAATTGCGCATCATGTTGTAAAAAAAGGAGAGCCTGCATGGCAGCAGCTCAGGAACTATTTTGGAGATACAATCCTTTTGCCGAATCGAGAGATTAATAGAGCCTATCTGGGCGATATTGTTTTTAATGATGTTGCCCAAAAAAAGGTGTTAAATGAAATTGTCCACCCCTTTGTTCTGGAGAAGATGGCGGAAGAGCTCAGGCAGGTTGAGGAGACGGTCCGGGACTCTACCCTGGTAATACTGGATGTACCGCTTTTGATTGAATCCGGAATGCATGAGGGGATCTCAGATGTCATTTTAGTATACATTCCCGAAAGGCTGCAGCTGGAGCGCCTTATTGCCCGGGATAATATTTCCGAAGCCGATGCAACTGCCCGAATAAAATCACAGATGCCGATTGATGAAAAAAAGAATTATGCCGGTATTGTTATCGACAACAGCAAAAGCATCGATGAAACAGAAAAAAGAGCCGCAGAAGTTTTCCGGGCTCTTATGAACAAAAGTGGCCTGCCGAAACAAAATGGTTGAAGCCCCGGCGAGTTACTTTCAGACTTCGAAACAGATAGCCGGATGGAGGATTTTTTTATATCGTTTATTGTTTGAGAGCTTTAGGGATCGTTAGAAAAAACAGATTGTGGGTAAAGGTTTTTATATGTTGTAAACCATGCCGCTTCACTGAAACCGTTGTTTACGGAACCCTATCCTGCTTTTAATAAAAGACCCGTCACAACCCGTTGTGTCCTGCCAGGCATAACCGATCGGATTTATCTGCTTGCTTTAGAAGATGACCTGCGATAAAGAACAAGGCCTGTGTGAGGGCGAGGAATGTTTTTAGTTGAACCAAAAATAGGCAGGAAAGAGAAAGAAGATGCGTTTTTTGCTGGTTAATCCGTATTACCCGATATCCGAAGGGCCTTCTCCCCCCCTTGGTATCGCATTTTTAGGTGCTGCTCTCGAAAGAGCCGGTGTTGAGGTAAAAGTGCTTGATCTGGTTGTTTATCCCTATTCAAAGACGATGCTTGAATCGGTTTTGGATACATTTGATCCTCATTTTGTCGGTTCCACTGCCGTGACCATGAGTTTTGATAATGCGATCAAAGTAATATCTGATGTAAAGTCTATTAATCCGAATATTTATACTGTTATGGGCGGACCGCATGTTACGTTCTGCGCCAGGGAAACCATGGAAGCTTTTCCGGAGCTTGATTTTGTCGTACTGGGCGAAGGAGAAGAGACGATTGTTGACCTGGTAAAAATGTCCGAAAATGGAAGAAAGTGGAATAGAATCGATGGGATCGCTTATCGTGATGGATCGAGTCTGTACTGCACCGATGTCAAAAAAACATCCCTGGATGTCGATTCCCTTCCCTTGCCGGCAAGACATCTTTTACCATTGGGAAGATACCGTGCCCTGAATATGCCGATCAGTCTGACAACAAGCCGGGGATGCCCATTTAAATGCATATTCTGTGTTGGAAGAAAAATGGTCGGTGCGAATGTACGATACAGGAGCGCAAAACCGGTTGTTGATGAAATGGAATCCCTTCACAAGCTGGGATTTCCCCAGATCAATGTCGCGGATGATCTTTTTACCGCGAATAAAAAGCACTGTATTGAAATCTGTGATGAAATACTGGACAGGGGCCTTGAAATAAAGTGGTCCTCATTTGCCCGTGTCGATACTGTCTCGCCTGAAGTCATGAAAAAAATGAAAGAAGCAGGCTGCTATTCCGTAAGCTTTGGTGTTGAAACGGCGAATGCGGAAATTTTGAAAACCATTCGAAAAGGGATTACAATCTCTCAGGTAATAGATGCCGTAACGATTTGCAATGATGCCGGAATTCAGCCGAGCGCTTCTTTTATTCTGGGTCTGCCGGGTGAAACGCCGGAAACCCTGAAAGAGACCGTTGAGTTCGGCAAAAAGCTTAAAAAAATGGGGGTTATATATGGCTTCCATTTGCTTGCGCCATTTCCCGGGACCCGCATTCGGGAAGAAGCGGAGGCGTATGGGATTAGAATTCTGACCAATGACTGGAGAGAATATCATGCCAACAGAGCGATTGTGGAAACAGCCTCTGTCAAGAAGCATATGCTCGATGAGATCGCTTTAGAGTGGGAAGAAAATATTAATAAATGGCTAGGCCATCTCAAAGAGATGATCACGAACGGCAGCGCTTCGGAGGAAGAGGCTTTCCCTCTTGAAAACCTTGAGCGTACAGTCGTCGCCTATGATCTTATGATGGGCGATATATTAAAGGATTACGGTTCATGGCACCATGAGGAAGATCTGAATTTATCCGATACGGATTTATTAAAGAAGCTGGTCAGTAGAATCCCTGAGTCTTTTGATCATCCCCGTAAAAAAATTGAAAAAACACTTAACCATTCTAAAAATAAAGGAAATTTGAGTGTCAAGAGGGGAGAAGGGCGTATTGAATGGGAATGGGTTGATTACCTGAACTCTTTTTAACGGCAGTCTGGAATGACTTGCAATTCAACACTTCAATTTGAAACCCGTTACAGGATCCGGTCATCTTTTTACCCGTGATGGAGATAAGTTATTATTGTTACACTATCCGTGCATGAACAGAAGATACCATTCAATAATAAGTTCTCCCAGAAAAATATAGGTAATTGCGCCGATTGAGAGAAATGGACCAAAGGGAATTGCAAATTTCATGTTTTTCCCTTTCACCAGCATCAATAAAAATCCGACAACGGTACCGGTTGCAGAGGCAACATAGATTGTAAACAGCACCCCTTTCCATCCGATCATTGCTCCAATCATCGCCAGAAGCTTGATGTCTCCTCCTCCCATTCCGGCTTTTTTGGTAATTGTTTTATATATCCAGGCAATAAGAAACAAGCTGCCTCCACCGGAGAGAATCCCGAGAAGGGAATCTATTAACCGTATTTCAGGAAAAAGGATCGAGGCAAGAAAGAAAATCGGAATTCCCGGAAGCGTGATCCGGTTGGGAATAATTTTATGGTCAATATCAATATAGGTGATTACGATCAGCGCAGATATAAATGCAAAAATGATCAGCGCCTGTAAAGATAACCCATATTTTAAAAATGAACATAGGGCCAGCAGGCCGGTTATGATTTCAACACATGCGTAGCGAACGGAGATGGGGGACTTGCAGTGCCTGCAGCGGCCTTTAAGGATGAGATAGCTTGCTACCGGAATATTGTCATAGAATTTTATCGTTTTTCCACATGCTGGACAGCTTGAGGAGGGACTGACAATGGATTTGGAGGCCGGTAGTCTGTAAATGCATACATTGAGAAAGCTGCCGATGCACATTCCGAAAATAAAGGCATATATATGAGCGAAGTATGCTGGAATCTGCTCAAGACTGAAACCGGGGAAAAATGAAGAATGCATATAAAAAACCAAATTGTATCGATAATTCAGATAAAAGATCGTGCCGTTTTTAAAGAGTTTCTGGTTTTACCGTAAGATTGAAATCCCAGATTTGTGTGTTCTTTCAGCCAATCTTAGGTGTGTTGCATAAAAAAATCAAGGTTGTTATTGTAAATGATGGCTTTGTTATTATATTAGCATATGTTTATCCTGAAAATTCGGCTTTGCAGGAGGAAAAAACATGTACATATGGCAAATGGAACGTCTGCATCTGCCGCAGCGTTTGTCTTTGAAGCGTTCCTGACAATCTTTTCCGCTCAGAGGGGGTTTGGGGGAAGGCAGACAGTCCATTGTGCTGACGCTATTGAATCGAGATAATGAAAAAGAACAGGAGATGTAATGGCTGAAACAGATAAAGACGATCTTATAAGTCTTATTCAGGATGATGAAAACGATACGGAGATACCTGTCGAACTTCCTCTTCTGCCGGTCCGGGATGTTGTTATTTTTACCGATATGCTCTTGCCTTTGTTTGTCGGGCGGGAGAAATCGGTTGCTGCAATGGAAGCGGCTCTTGAGGGCAGTAAACTTCTTTTCCTTGCCACTCAGAAAGATCCAACCATTGAGAGCCCGGACCCCGATGAGATATACCTTGTCGGCACTGTGGGGAAAATACTCAGGATGTTAAAGCTTCCGGACGGCCGTTTAAAAGCGCTCGTTCAGGGTATCTCAAAAGCGAAAATAGTCAAATATACACGTAAAAGGACATCATACCGGGTTAAAATAAAACTGATAAAAGAAAAATCACCAGAGAAAATCAGTCTTGAATCAGAAGCACTGATGCGCAATGTCCGGGAGCAGTGTGAAAAGATACTGGCCCTTCGTGGTGAAATGACCGGCGAAGTGGGAACAATCCTGGATAATATTGATGACCCGGGCAAGCTGGCGGATCTGGTGGCATCGAATTTGCGGCTGAAAACCGAAGACGCGCAGACCCTGTTAGAACTGACCGATCCTGTGGAGCGTTTAGTGAAGATCAATGAGTTTTTATCCAAGGAGGTTGAGCTGTCGGCTGTTCAGGCAAAGATTCAGTCCGATGTTCGGGATGAAATTTCAAAGAGTCAGCGTGATTACTATTTGAGGGAACAGGTCAGGGCGATCCACAAGGAACTTGGGGAATCTGATGAAAAAACGAATGAGTTTGATGAATATACAAAAAAAATAAAGCACGCAAAGATGCCGAAGGATGTTGAGAAGGAGTCTTTAAAACAGCTCAAGCGTCTGCAAATGATGCATGCGGATTCCTCTGAGGCATCGATCGCACGGACCTATCTTGACTGGATCGTGGAGATGCCGTGGAGTAAGTCAACAAGAGATTTTATTAACATCAAAAATGCACAAAAAATTCTTGATAACGATCATTACGGTCTCGATAAAATTAAAGACAGGATTCTTGAATATCTCAGTGTTCGTAAACTGAATCCAAAAATGAAAGGTCCGATTCTCTGTTTTGTAGGACCTCCCGGAGTGGGCAAGACATCTCTCGGCCAGGCCATCGCGAAAGCCATGAGACGAAAATTCGTTCGGATTTCTCTTGGTGGTCTGCGGGATGAGGCTGAAATCCGGGGGCACCGCCGGACATATATTGGAGCGCTTCCAGGACGGATTATACAGGGTTTAAAACAGTGTGGAACAAACAATCCTGTATTTATGATGGATGAGATCGATAAAATCGGATCAGACTATCGTGGAGATCCCTCTTCAGCGCTGCTCGAGGCGTTGGATCCCGAACAGAATATCGCTTTCAGCGATCACTATCTCAATATGCCTTTTGATCTTTCAAAAGTCATGTTTATTTTAACGGCCAATCTCACAGACACAATCCCTTCAGCCCTTTTTGATCGTATGGAAATAATCAATATTCCAGGTTATACGGAAGAAGAAAAAAGGCTTATCGCTGAAACGTATCTGCTGCCGCGTCAGATCAAGGAAAACGGCTTGAAATCAGGTAAAAGTTTATCCATCAGCCCCGGGGCAATGGATACCATTATAACGGAATATACCTCTGAGGCGGGTTTGCGTAATCTGGAAAGAGAACTCGGAACGATCTGTCGAAAGGTGGCCAGGCGAAAGGCAGAAGGGGGAAATGGCTTTGTTTCGATTACAAGGAGCAATCTAAAAAATTATCTTGGTGTTCCGAAGTTCATGCCTGAAATGGATCAGGAGGAAAGCCAGATTGGCCTGTCTACCGGGCTGGCATGGACACAGGTTGGCGGAGAGGTTTTATATGTAGAGGCTTCTCTTTTGCCTGGCAAGGGAGAGCTTATCATAACCGGTCAGCTGGGAGAAGTGATGCAGGAGTCGGCACGTGCTGCATTGAGCTATACCCGCGCGAATATTGAATTGATGAACATTAAAAAAGATTTTTTTGAAACCCGGGATATTCATATTCATGTTCCTGCCGGCGCAATTCCAAAAGATGGTCCGTCGGCGGGAATCGCAATTGCAACTGCCTTGATTTCCGCAATAACGGAAACACCTGTCAGCAAGGATGTTGCCATGACCGGTGAAATAACGTTACGAGGCAGGGTGCTGCCGATCGGTGGATTGAAGGAGAAAGCTCTTGGAGCTTTGAGAGCCGGTATCCGAACCATTATTATTCCTGAAAAGAACAGAAAAGATCTGCCTGAAATCCCAAGAAATGTGAAGCGAAAAATTAAGTTTATTCCTGTTGGCCAAATGGATGATGTGCTTTCGATTGCCATGGGAGAATTTAAAAAAAAATCCGGGAAAAAAAAAGGTCGGCAAGTATCGAAAAATGAAAATACTGGCGGTTGATACGGCTTCAAAAAGCTGTAGTGTGGCGATTTTAAAACAGGAAAAAATTTTTGCTGAAATTTCCAATGGTTCCGGAGAAACCCATTCAAAACACCTGATGGGAATGATAGAATCCGCGATCAGGTCGTCAGGCGTCTCAAAAAACGATCTGGACGCATATGCGGTGTCGATCGGGCCAGGCAGTTTTACCGGTCTCCGGATAGGAATCAGTATGGTAAAAGGCCTTTCAGGCGCTTCCGGCAAGCCGGCAGCAGGGGTTTCGTCCCTTGACGCCCTTGCTTTCGATTTTTCCGATTCAAACCTGTTGATATGCGCCATGCTGGATGCCAGACGTCAAGAGGTATATTTTTCCTGCACTCGTTTTAAAGATGGGGTTATGACAAGGGTTGTTGAAGAGGGGGTCATGGATCCCGGAAGAGTTGCATCAGCCATAAAAGAACCCTGCTTGTTTGTGGGAGACGGTTCCATGGCATATCGGAAGGTGATCTCTGAGAAAGCCGCTGAAGAGGTGTTTTTTGCACAACCGGAAAGGAATGCAATTCGCGCCGCCAATGTCGGATATCTCGGGCTGGAAAAAATACAAAAAGGAGAGGCATGCGAAAAAAATCTCCTGCCGCGCTACATTCGGAAATGTGATGCGGAGATCATAAAGAGCTTTTTTTAAACTTATGAATCAAATGGAGATGTTATTTGATCCGTTTCCATTGACAACGCACGATGGTTTTGATATTTTTACAAAGTTTTGAAAATGCTATTTAATACATTCAGACAGTTGGCGGTATAAATGGAAAAATTTTTTTGGTCTGACCCCATGAGCCGGACGGCTTTTCCGGTTGCAAGACCGGGATATGGCGTAATCGGCGCTTCAGCATTTGCGACAGCCATACTTGCAATGATCGGCCTGACAGTCCCGGCATTTTTGGGGTTGATCATAACCTTCTTTATTTGCTGGTTTTTCAGGGATCCGGATCGTGTAATACCCTCTAAAGAGGGGGCTGTGGTTTCACCGGCTGACGGCAAAGTGGTCATAAGGGATATCGTAGATGATTGCCCTTTCATAGAAGGATCGTGTTTAAAAATCAGCATTTTTATGTCGATTTTTAATGTTCATGTAAACCGGGTCCCTTATGAGGGAACCGTTTCCCGGGTTATATACAATCCAGGGAAATTTTTTACCGCCAATCTGGACAAGGCAACAACGGATAATGAGCGGAACGCGATTGTTCTTAAAACTGAAAATGATAAGAACATCTGTTTTATTCAGATTGCCGGCCTGGTGGCAAGACGAATAATCTGTGGAGTTCAGGAAGGAGATTCGTTATCGCGTGGTCAGCGATTCGGAATGATATGTTTTGGTTCTCGACTTGATGTTTATTTGCCATCTGATTCCATACCGGAGGTTTTGGTAGGAGAAAAGGTAAAGGCGGGCAGTTCTGTTTTAGGATATCTGAAATGATAAAAACCCAACACCAGATCCGGTCATTACCTTCCGGCTTTGCCTGAAAAAAAAGCGAAGTAGCCGAAACCTGCTTGCTGTGTAAAAGCTTAATATTATATCCATTTGTTGTGAACAGGTTGTACCTATCCCGCCGGCCTTTCAGGCCGGCGGTTTTGATCTGTCCGCTCAGGTTTAAATCATTTCAGGAGTGAGTTTTTATGTCAAATGAGTATAACATTGCCGTCGTTCCCGGAGACGGGACCGGTCCGGAGGTTGTTGCCGAGGGAATGAAGGTCCTCGACAGTGCGGCAAAAAAATGTAATTTTTCAATAATCTACAAAAATTTCAACATCGGTGGTGAACATTATAAGGCTACCGGCGAAACCTTGACAGACGAGGTAAAGGCATTGCTGAGGAAGACAGATGCCATTTTGCTGGGCGCTATCGGCCATCCGGATGTTAAGCCGGGAATTCTTGAAAAAGGTGTTTTGCTGAATCTTCGGTTTGATTTTGATCAGTATATCAATTTAAGACCGGTCAAGCTATATGACGGGGTTGATACTCCTTTAAAAAATAAAAGATCGGAGGATATCGATTTTGTTGTTGTGCGGGAGAATACGGAAGGACTTTATGTCGGTGCGGGTGGGACATTGAAATACGGCACACCGGATGAGGTGGCTGTTCAAGAATCGATCAATACAAGAAAGGGTGTTGAACGGTGCATTCGGTATGCCTTTGAATATTGTAGAAAACGGAACAAGGGTAAAAAACTGACACTCTGCGGTAAAACCAATGTTCTTACCTATGCCTTTGATTTGTGGGAACGGACTTTTTATGATGTTTCAAAGGAGTATCCGGATATACAGACCGACTATGCTCATGTGGATGCCATCTGCATGTGGATGGTAAAGAATCCGGAATGGTTTGATGTGATTGTCACAGACAATATGTTTGGTGATATTATCACTGACCTTGGAGCCATGATTCAGGGTGGTATGGGTATTGCCGCTGGTGGCAATATCAATCCGGACGGAGTGTCCATGTTTGAACCGATTGGGGGATCAGCCCCGAAATATACCGGGAAACAGGTTATCAACCCTATTGCCGCCATTCTGGCCGGGCAGCTCATGCTGGAGACATTGGGTGAGCAGGCGGCTGCAGATCTCATCGAAAAAGCCGTACAGAAGGTTCTGAAAGAAGATATAAAGGATGTCGGCGCCGGCAGGATGGGGTACACGACAAGTGAGGTCGGTGACCTGGTTGCGGAGTTTATTGACAAGGAATAATCACCGCAAGTGATGAAAGGTTCATATTCATCCCACACAGGAGTGATGATTTTGGAGAGAGTACCCATAACAAAAATCGGATACAGGGCATTACAGAAAGAACTGGAGAAACTGAAGCGTGTCGAACGCCCTTTGAACATCAAGGCGATCGAGGAAGCCCGGGCACACGGAGATCTGTCCGAGAATGCCGAATTTCATGCTGCAAAAGATCGTCAGGGGTTTATTGAGGGAAGAATAGGAGAGCTTGAATTCAAGCTGTCTAATGCTGAAATCATTGATCCGGAAAAATTGCCGAAAGATAAAGCTTTGTTTGGCTGTCATGTTGTTCTTGAAAATATAGACACCGGTGATGAGGTTCGATATCAGCTCGTGGGACCGGATGAATCGAACATTGATGAAGGGCGCATCTCTGTGTCATCGCCGCTCGGCAAAGCGATCATTGGGAAACAGCCCGGTGATGAGGTTGTGTTGAATGCGCCCGGTGGAAAAAGAAGCTATGAACTTATTGAGATCTTGTCGTATTTTAATTCCGGATTGTGAAATTGGTTTTTTTACGGCAGAATATTCAGAGAATAATAAATTAAAATGGAGGTTTGATTGTGGCACGAATTACAGTTGAAGATTGCCTGACGAATGTTACAAACCGTTTCGAACTGGTGCATATGGCTGCCAAACGTGTTCGACAGATTCGTGAAGGCTCTGACTACCTTGTGTATTCTCCCAAGAACGAGGATATTGTTGTTTCTTTAAGAGAGATTGCAGCCGGAAAAGTTCATCGGAAACAGGATTCGGAGTAAAAACCCGCATAAAGTCCCCCTCTGATAATAGGAGCTGAGCTGGTTTTCCGAACATGCGGGGGATGCTAAGATCAAGACAATCGATCCGGATAAAGCTTGTTTTTTGGTAATGGCACGATATACACATCAGAATATTAGACGATCGGTCGGTAAAGCATTGCACCATTATGAGATGATTTCCGACGGAGAGAAAATAGCTGTCGGGCTTTCCGGAGGAAAAGACAGCCTGACACTGATGTGGATTCTGACGGAACGCCTGGCAAGAATTCCAATTTCATATGAATTGTTTGCTATATACATCGATCCGGGGTTCGAGGGCAATTTTATCCAACCCCTCGAGGATTATTGCCGAAAGATGAACTACAGTCTGCGTGTAGAAAGAACCGACTTTGGAGTGAAGGCTCACAGCAGCCAAAATCGAGAGAATCCCTGTTTTTTGTGCTCGATGCTCCGTAGAAAACGGATGTTTGAAATAGCGGATGAGCTTGGATGCTGCAAGCTGGCTCTCGGTCACCATAAAGACGATATCATTGAAACCCTTTTTATGAATATGTGTTATGCCGGGGAAATCAGCACGATGGTTCCGGTACAGCCCCTTTTTGGCGGCGAACTTACAATTATACGCCCTTTATCCTATGTTGATGAAGAGATGATTTGTCGATTCGCACGGCACAAGGAATTCCCCGAATTTATAAACCCTTGCCCTTCAGCCAAAAAATCCAGTCGCTATGAAATTAAGAATATGCTTCGCGGCCTGTATCAGAGCAATAAAAAAATTAAAGGTAATATTTTTAAATCGTTAAGTCGTGTCAAACAAGATTATCTTTTAAAATAGGGGATGAGAATACCGGCTGGTTGGCACGGAGTCTCTTTAGATTATGAAGGATATACAAAATCAGCGTGACGACAGAAATATTTCAATAAACAAGGTTGGTATCAAGAATATCCGATATCCGATAACCGTGATGGATCGTAAAAACAATTTTCAGAATACGGTCGCATCCATTAATATGTACGTAGACCTGCCTCATGACAGCAAGGGAACCCATATGAGCCGGTTTGTGGAAATGCTGCATGCATTCCGCCCGGAGGTTTCACTGAAGTCTTTTTCCGTTATTCTTGATCAGATGAAGAAGGATCTCAATGCGGCATCTTCCCATATTGAAGTTGAATTTCCCTATTTCATCAGAAAGGAGGCGCCGGTCAGCAAATCTCCGGGACTCATGGATTATTCATGCCGTCTGATTGGAAGCAGTGATCCGGATGGTAAAATCGATCTTGTATCCGAGGTTATTGTCCCGATATCTTCAGTCTGCCCGTGTTCAAAGGAGATCAGTGATGGCGGAGCGCACAACCAGCGTGGAGAAGTCCGGCTGAGCACCCGGTTCAAAAAGTTTATCTGGATTGAGGATATGATCACACTGGTGGAAGGTGCCGCATCCTGTGATGTTTACTCCGTTCTGAAGCGAGTTGATGAAAAATGGGTTACGGAAAAAGGTTTTAACAATCCAAAATTTGTTGAAGATATTGTACGAGATATCGCAAAGGTTCTAGAGAAAGATGATAACATAACCTGGTTTTCGGTAAGTGTCGAAAATTTTGAATCCATTCATCATCACAGTGCTTATGCGTTTATTTCAAGCAATGGTCTTTGACCCGCTCTCCGTACATGGCGTGTATCATCTCCATAATTTTTTCAGAAGAACTTTTTCCTGAATTCAGAAGGACAACAAAGCTGATCAGCCGACCGTCTTCTGATTCCAGATACCCCGCCCTTGTCCTGATACCGGTTAATGTTCCTGTTTTGTAAAGCTCTCGGCCATTTTGCCGCAGCATGGTTCTGTATGGTTTAAATTCGTCCAGTATCTTCCCCATCATCGTTGCGGACAATTGATTTTTTTTTGAAAGACCAGACCCTTCTGCTATTTGTATACGGTCGGTTCCAAGATGTTTTTCGGAATACTCCAGGACAGCACGGACACCTTTTTGCAATGTTCCCGGACAGCCATATTTTGCAGCACCTGCGGCAATAAGAAGCTGATTGGCAGAAAAATTGTTCGAAAAGTAAAGCATTCTGGTAATGATGTCGCGGAGTTCAAAATGAGATCGATATTCCAGGATGAGTTTATCCCGTTTTGGATCGACACTGCCGATACGGATCGTACCTTTTGTTTTAATGCCTTTTTCCTGGAGAAAATGGTTGAATAAATGACCTGCGTACAGAAGAAATTCATGGTTCTCGTCGGCAAGGATTATTCGGCCTTCGTTTAATGATGAACGGGAGATACGGTTTAAAACAAAGGGTAGAAGCGGAGTTTGCGGTTCTGCGCTGATGTAGCGGCCATAAAGGTCTTTTTTAAAAAATACCGTATTGAAATTGACGCATAAAGCACCGTTTGGCGCATCATACGGCTGGATTGAGCTTTTCGCGGCACCGGGAATCGTTATCGGTGAAGTAAAATAGGTATCATCGAGAATAATATCATTCACGGTTTGAAACCTGTCGCCAAGCTGCTCGACAATTCCGGGTATGGTTTCGGAGAGAAGCAGCGGGTCGCCATACCCTTTGATCGTAAGGTTAAAATCCCGGTCCAGAAAAAATTCGGTTTTGAAGCGATGATCCAGGCCAAGCGCATCGATTACAACCAGTGAGGTTAAAATTTTTAATATCGATGCGGGTATGAGCAATTTGTCTTCGTTAATACTTATAAGGGGGGTGTTTCGGGTTAAATCTCTAACCAGCACAGCGTCTCTTTCCCTTAGAACCTGTTCGATTTTATTTTTTGTTTCCGCGCAAAGGCAGGGGGTAAAGATCGGAATCATAAAAAAGATAAGAAGCAGGGTTGTGATCGTATGGATATAAGATGGCAACTTCAAAAGTCTTTTCCTCATTACTGGTTTGATTTAATGATTATTGTTAGCATAATTTCAAATGGATAACAATTTTTTATCCGATGTCTTCCATTTTATTCTTTACTATTTGAGTCAGTCTGGATATGAGAGGTTTCAAAGGAGCCAGTAGCCGACAGGCTACACCATAATGTGCTAAAGAACCAGTGGACTTTTTATGAAGGGAAATACTTTTCAGGAACTGCGTGAAAGAGAGCAGCATCTGCGTCGTGAGATTATCCTGGATGCTACAGAAATGCTTTTTTCTCAAAGAGCATTTCATCAGATAAACATGAAAGATATTGCAGACGAAGCAAACGTTTCGGTTGCAAGTATTTACCGATATTTTGAATCACAGGATGACCTGTTGCTCGCGGTTCTTTTAAAACATATTGATAATGTTGACAATCTGATTGAAGGTCTTGTGTCGGCCGCCTCATCTTCCATGGAGGATATTTCACGTATTTTTGTTGATTATCTGCTTGATAACGAAGCAGCCTTTCAGATCGTTTGTCATTTCATGATCAAGGGAGACAGAAGCAGTAATGTTTTTCGAGAATTTGAATCCGTAAAATCCGGTTTTCTGGATAAATTTGATTCCGGGCTCGTGACAATGGGTTATCAAAAGCACACCCGTCTTTTTTCAGATTCTTTTTTCGCTTCTATTCTGGGAATTGTTCTCATACATAGAGACCTTGGAAATCCAGGGGCGGCGGGGAAACGAAACGAGTTGCATGAATTGGCAAAATTCGCTGCAAACGCGTTTCATGTTGCAATGTCCGAACGATCCAGTTAACTGGCTCCTGTTTGATTATAATTCCATGACCACCGGGATGATGACCGGGCGCCTCTTTATCGTAAAATAGAAATACTGCCTCAGGGCGGTTTGAAGTTTTGACCGTATAATTTCAGCGCGATTGGGTACTCCCGGACCGATTTCTTCTACAATTTCAAGAATTACGCATTGAGCATCCTCTACAAGATGTCCTTTTTCAGTCCAAAAAATAAAACCCCTGGACAAAATCTCTGGACCATAAACCACGATGCCGGTTTCTTCATCAAATGCAAGCGTCACAACAACCAGACCGTCTTCTGAGAGGTCTCGTCTTTCTTTGAGTACACTCCTGCCCACGTCTCCTATTCCCTTTCCGTCAATGAGAACGCGGCTGGTTTCCACACTGCCTGCGATCCTTCCGCCCTTTTCATCAAATTCAATGATGTCTCCATTCTCAGCAAGAATGATTTTTTCCTTCGGGATACCCGTCTGTTCTGCCAGTCTTGCATGCAGCAGAAGGTGGCGATACTCACCATGAATGGGAATAAAAAACTGTGGTTTTGTCAGGCCGATCATCAATTTCAGCTCTTCCTGGAATGCATGCCCTGAAACATGGATGGCTGAGATCTTTTCATAGATCACATCAGCCCCTTTGCGATATAAATTGTTGATTATATTTGTGATGGCTTTTTCATTTCCAGGTATGAACTTTGATGAAAGGATGACGGTATCCCCGTCCCTGATTTTAATCTGCTTGTGCGTATCCGATGCCATGCGCGCCAGGGCCGACATGGGTTCACCTTGACTGCCGGTTGTGAGTATGACAATTTCATGATCCGGATAATGTTGAATTTCATCAATATGGATCTCCATCGAATCAGGGATATGGATGTGTCCGAGAGATCTTGCTATTTCAACCGTAAGCTCGATGCTTCGGCCGTTAAAAATCAACTTGCTTCCTTTTTTGTGCGCGATATCGATAACCTGTTGAATTCTAGCAACATTTGAGGCAAAAAGAGCGACGATTACTCTGCCGTCGCTGTTCATGATGATGGTTTCAAGAGTCTCTCCGACGCTTTGGTCGGAAACCGTATATCCTTCTTTTTCAACGTTGGTTGAATCCGACAGCAGGGCAAGCACCCCTTCTTCACCGCATTTTGCAAATTTGTTGACATTGGTTACCATGCCGTCAACCGGATTATGGTTGAGTTTGAAATCTCCGGTATGAAGGATCAGACCGTAGGGAGTTTTAATGGCGATCCCAACACCGTCGATAACACTGTGACTGACTCGGATGAAACTAAGCTCAAACGGTCCTATCTTAAGCTGTTCGCTTGGTGATATCTCATGAAGTCTCGTTGAAGCAAGGATACCATGCTCTTCCAGTTTATGTCGTATTATGGCGAGGGTGTATGCCGTTCCGAAAACCGGCACATTGATATCCTTCAGCAGATAGGGAAGGGCGCCTATATGATCTTCATGGGCATGTGTGATAACAATACCGGTTACGTTTGACTTTTTCTTTTTAAGATATGTCATGTCGGGAATAACAATATCAACACCAAGCATATAATCTTCCGGAAACATCAGCCCGGCATCGATGACGAATATCGTATCCTGATATTCAAAAACCATCATGTTCAGGCCGATTTCTCCCAATCCGCCAAGGGGAATAATTTTAAGCATAAGACGGTTGTCCTTATTCCATTTCTTTTAATCCGGAAAGTTATCCGGTTGTGATTTTATAGAAACAGATATTTTTTTAAAAGGTTCCTGCGGGTTGCAGAAAAATTGAGCAAAAAATGGAAGCCCTGGTGATGCTGAAATATGGTAATTGGAAGATCAGCAAGGCTATGCGCGGATTTCCAGTTTTTCAAGAATAGAGTCTATCAAACGGATAAACCAGGTCCGCTGCGTTTCAGTTGCGTAGTTGATACAACTGCACCGAATCTTGTTCCCGGTCCTTACAAGAAATTCACAGGAGATTTTTTCCGGTTCAAGCTCGATCGCAAAATAAAAAGGTTTGCACTCTTTGTGCGAGATTTGCGTTTCGGTAAGAATTTCCTGATCAAGATGTACCCAATAAATTCCGCCTATTTCTGAAGCATCAAAATGCTGATCAAAGTAGTCTTTAATTTTTTCATAGTCTTCAAATCTGAGTTCATCAATAACATACTGTTTCATAACATTTTGAGTTATCACAGTTTTATATGACGTGCAATATTTATTATACAGGACATCGGTAATGGAGGCCGGCTTCTTGACAAGCATAAAAACATCTGTTAATTGGATACCCATAATGATGAACTCCAGAGAGAAAAAATTGCAGGCTACCTGTTTTGAATATTTCGGCTTTTTTAGCTGGAACTGCGGCCTGGATGGAGGAGATTGACCATCAAAAAAACAGAGACATTCTCAAGGGCCGCAAGCAAAAGCTTGCGGCCCTTTTAGTTCAAACATCATCTATTTAAGGATGTGGTGAAAATTTTTTTTGCATTCAGGAGGAGATATGCATCTTGGAAAAATGGTCAGGCTGGAGAGAATATTCGACCGTAATACAAAAAAAACAATCATTGTTCCGCTGGATCATGGCGTCAGCGTCGGGCCGATTTTCGGAGTTGTTGACCTGAGGGACACGATAAATAAGGTTGCGGAAGGGGGCGCGAATGCCGTGCTGATGCACAAAGGGCTGCATCGCCGTTCACATCGTGGACATGGCCGTGACATAGGGCTGATTATTCATCTCTCGGCAAGTACGGACCTGTCCCCGTTTCCCAATGCCAAAACCCTTGTAGGCGAGGTGGAGGATGCGATTCGACTGGGTGCGGATGCCGTATCGGTTCATGTAAATCTCGGGGATGAAACCGAACGAAACATGCTGAATGAGCTCGGGCAGATTTCTACCCGGGCAAATAACTGGGGGATGCCGGTTCTGGCAATGGTTTATGCAAGAGGTCCTAAAATCAAGGATGGATTTGACCCTGAAATTGTAAAACATTGCGCACGTCTTGGAGAAGAACTTGGCGCGGATGTTGTTAAGGTCCCTTATACAGGGGATAGGGAATCTTTCAGCAAGGTTGTTGAAAGCTGCTGTATCCCTGTAGTTATTGCCGGTGGCCCCAAGATGGAGAACCTGAGAGATATTGTCCAGATGGTTTATGACTCCATAAAAGCGGGTGGTTCGGGACTTTCTGTCGGAAGAAATATTTTTCAGTCTGAAGATCCGAGCCTTCTCGTCCGGGCACTTCATGGTATCGTTCATGAAAACTGGGAAGTTGAGCAGGCCATGGAGTTACTTGAAAGATAGAACCGCTCGGATCATAAAGTCCAGACGATATGGCGTTATATACTTATTGACTTGATGAAAGACTTCCCTTATTTGAAGGGAGTGATGAAACACCAACAATTTGCGATTCATGGATTCGGAAATCAATACGGGAAATTTTTCATGGGGAAAAAGAAAACAGAAAAGGCTGTCAAGGAAGCATTGATTGACAGAGATGCCGGAGATAATGGCCCTGACCAGAAGCGGCTTTTTAAGATTCGTGCCGGAATTGACAAAATTGATAAAGAGATTCTTGAACTTCTGAATCAGCGGGCAGGCCTTTGCAAGGAAGTAGGAGCGATTAAGTCGGCTTCGAAGGATACGGTTTTCAAGCCCTTTCGTGAAAAAGAAGTACTAACCCATCTTATCGATAATAACCCGGGGATCCTGCCTGATGATCATTTGAGAGCGATTTACAGGGAGATACTGTCTTCTTCTCGAAAACTTCAACAACCTCAGAAAGTGGTGTATCTGGGCCCGGAGGGAACTTTTTCCTTTTTTGTCGGAATTGAATACCTTGGGCACAGCGCGGATATGCAGCCCTGTAAATGCTTGAAAGATGTATTTCATGCTGTCGCGAGCCGTGAAGCGGAGCTCGGTATTATTCCACTTGAAAATTCACTTCAAGGCAGTGTCGGCCAGAGTCTTGACATGTTCCTGGCCTATGATGTTTATATACAGGCAGAAGTGTTTTGTAAAATCAGCCATTCGTTGTTAAGTTTAGAGAATTCGGTTGCCGGCGTTAACACGGTATACTCTCATCCTCAGGCATTGGAGCAGTGTTCCGGGTGGCTGAGATCACACCTTCCTGAAGCCACGATTGTACCTGCTGAAAGCACCTCATCGGCAGCCAGGAAAGTAATCAAAGAAAAGGGAAGCGCGGCAATAGGACATGAAAGGCTTGGAGAAATGCTCGGCTTGAATGTCTTATATCGTCAGATAGAAGACCTTCCGGACAATTGGACTCGATTTATGATAATCGGCTCCATACCTCCGGAAGGAGGGCATCAGGATAAAACATCTCTTCTGTTTACATTACCGGACAAGTCAGGAGCGCTTGTCGGCGTATTAACAGTTCTGGCCAGACGCGGAATAAACATGAAAAAACTGGAATCCAGACCACTTCGTTCCGAGAAGTGGAAATATGTTTTCTTTGCAGATCTTGAATGTGATCTGTCCGGTACCCAGTATGACGAGTTGAAAAAAGAACTTTCGGAAAGATGCCACAGCCTTCAGATTCTCGGGAGCTATCCCGCAGGGCCTTATTTAAGCGGCCTTTAATTTTTCATCTACGGGCGGGGTGAAACGATAATGCCGAACGCTAAATTTATTGTTGTCGAAGATGAAAAAGCAATACGTACTTTTATGAAAAATGCCCTGACATATTGTGTGGATCGTGAGGTCAAGGCTTTTGAGGACGGAATAGCGGCATGGAATTACATGAAAGAGTTTCCGGATTTTCATTTTGTGATTTCAGATGTTGAACTGCCCGGAATGTCAGGCTTCGAGCTTTTAAAAAAAACAAAGGAAGTGTTTCCAGAAAAGATTTTCATTATCATGTCGGGAAACCCCTTGAATGAAGATTCGGCTTCAGATCTCGGCGCAGACGGATTTCTTGCCAAACCTTTTAAACTAAACGACTTGTTTGAGATCGTGAAGTTGTTTATGAACGACAGCAATTGAATCTCCGGCTTCAATCGAAAAATTCATGACAAAACTTATAGATTCGGTCTCAAAAAGAGATGGCGGCAGATAATCTTACGGGCGTTTCGATCTGATTCCCGTTTTTTGCGGGTTTTGATTTTTCATAAGACAATCCATAATGAAATAGAATGTGAAACCTCTCTATGCTATTGATCTGATTGCGTTATTGCTTTGCGAGCGGTTTCGAACTCGATCAGCTTTTTTTTCATCTCGATGCCTCCGCCGAACTTGCCATATGATCCATTATTTTTTATTACGCGATGACATGGTATCAGAATGGGAAAAGGATTTTTGGAAAGAGTTGTCCCAACAAAACGGAACGCTTTGGGACGGCCGATCATGGCGGCGATCTCTTTATAGGATTTTTGATGCCCGTATGGAATATCGGCTGTTTTATGGAGAACTGACACTTGGAGCTCTGTAAGCGGTTCCATTTTCATAAGTTCCCATGGAGGTGGTATCGGAATCCCATGAAAATAATTTTGCATCAGGACGGCCACTTTCCCAGCAGTGGTATAACGGCTGGGCATTTCGTGGTTGCTGTTTCCGATGGATGTTAAAAGCGTTTCCAGGTCAGGACAGGGTAGAATTGTTTTAATGATTTTAAAAGGGCTTTTCTGATAGACAAACCCCGTGTAGCCAAATGGGGTTGCAATGGTTGTATGAAAATTCATTTTAAATTGAATTGGAACTCCATCTATAGCAGGTTCACTAAAAAGCGTAAACGTATGTAAAAACTTTTCCCGGAACAACAGATTTTGTGATACAGCTTTTTTCAGAAGCGATCTCGAAACACAGTGTCTGGAACAACATAAAAACGGGAAGCAAAACGCTACATCCTGAAAATAGGCCGAAGTAAGATTCGATATCGATAATGCCCTGACCATTATGATAATATTAAAATTTTATTTTGTAAAGAGTGTGAGTGCCTTGCTGAAACTCCATTTGCTCTTTTCAGGATCATTCTGTTATCGGATGCATCATGGAAATTAATTAACTTGACAGATTGTGATTCGAAAAACGTTGAGAGGCTGCAACCAGGTGATCAGTCTGAGCCTTTGAAAACAGCACGTAAGCGTTTTCCGGAAGCATGAAGGAGAGATCTTAAAAATACGATGAAACGTTCTGAAATTCTTGTCTGTGATCAGACGATCCGTGAGGGAATGCAGTATCGCGGACTTGTATTTACAGTTAAAGAACGACTGAAAATTCTCGAATTCCAGGAAGCTCTGGGAGTTGATATGTCACAGGTGGCATATCCTTCTGCGCATGAGAGCGAGCAGAACGCGCTAAAACGGTTAAAAAATGAAGCGTGCAAGCGAAATTACACGATTCGCATTGCAGGTCTTGGACGCGCTATCGAGAAGGATGTTGATCAGATCGCTGAAACAGGCGCTGTGGAGGTTCATATGCATTCGGTTTTGAAAAGAGGCCGCTTGAATCGTCATCGCTTTGAGGAGTCCATTAAACCTCTGGAAAAAGTTATCCGGCATGCGCGTTCAAAGATCAATGACCCCTGTATTGCTGTCAGCATTCTGGATATTGGTATGACGGATCCGGATTTGCTTAAAGAGACCGCAGCATTTTTAGCCCATGAGATGTGTATCGACTTTCTCACGCTGCCGGACACATCCGGGATAATGGCTCCCAATCTTTTGTATGAGAGGATTCGCGATATTGTTTCTTCTTTAAAAAAAAGTAGAACAAGAATTGGTGTCCACTGCCATAATGATATGGGCATGGCGACAGCAAATACGGTTATTGGCGCGGTCGCGGGAGCGTCCTTGATAGAAGTGAGTGTACTTGGAATTGGAGAGAGAAACGGGATCGGTGACCTATTCCTTGCAGGCAGTGCTTTGAAAAAACAGGGGTACCCGATAAACCTCAAAACCCAAAATATTAAAAAATTCAGAGAGTATTATGAGTTTGTGGACCGGCTGGTCAGCGAAAAAACAGGAAGCGGACTTCTCGATTACAACACCCCTTTTTTCGGCAATTCCAACCATACGCATGTTGCTGGAACCCATGGAACCGGTTCATATGGTCTGGGAAAGAATGAAGCATGCCTTCTGAATGTATTGTGCGGAAAACACCTCGTGGCAAAATTTCTGGATTCGAATAACATCCTGTATGATAAAGAACATCTTCCGGCCATTGTCAAAATGGTAAAGGACCGAAGCGCGGAACAGGGGCGCAGAATTTTAAAAGAGGATGTTTTGGATATTGTAAGAATCGTAAATTTGATATAGGGATAAAAATCTATTTTTTAAGAGCGAACGGTTTTTTGCAGGCGGATCATTTTGATACGGTTTTTTTCTATCTGAACGAAACTGTTTCAAACCTAAACAATTCCTGCCTATTGTTTTTTATGTTTGCCTTTAGTAACAATTTGATATTAAAACAGAAACATTTACTTACGCGAATACCTGCCCTATGGCATTTATATTGCTGAACTGTTTATGCATGCGGACATGACTATCCAGTTTGATTACCAACCATAACAAATTTTAACCGACTGTTGAGCGTTGCCGGCAGCGGTGCATGGCACCGGTTATCTCTTTAGATGAGAACGGTTCGGCAATGAGATATCGATCATGGAGATGATAAGGAGCAAAGTATGGAACCTGAAAAAATGAAGCAGCTGGAAGCGAAACTGAAAAGCCTTTTTGAAGAGAGTAATAAGGAGCTGGAAGTGATCGAACAGCCTCGCCCTCAGTCAGTCAACAATAAGGTTGTTATCCGGCGCAGAAATGGAGTCTCGCAGAAGCTTGTATCCTGATGCAGCGGGGTGATGCATCGGTTCACCGTTTCGGAGTACTTTTAAAGTCGACAGGGCATCAATAAAGTTAAAAAAGTATTTCCTGCCGGTAATCGGCAGCCTTCTATTTTTATTTCTTTTTTAATTCAGTCAGTAATGCATCAACTCTTTTATGGTTGTCTTCCGATCCGATATATGTCCGGAACAGCCACTCCTGGACTTTCATGGCACCATTCATATCATGGTTTAAAATGGCGTGAGATAATTGTTTTGTTTCAATCAGGCATTGCCTGTCATATCCGGCCATTGTTTTCGCAATCGCCATTACGGAAGCCAGCAGCTCACCATCCGGAAACACCTGGCTGACATATCCCATTTTTTCAGCTTCTTGCGCATCATAGATTCTTCCTGTCAAGGCGACTTCCTTTGCTCTTCCGAGGCCGATGATGCGCCAAAGCGGGTCCATGATCGGCGTCAGTGAGAGTGCGATTTCACGCTGACCGAATTTTGCCCGTTTGGATGCATAGCGTATATCGCACATGAGCGTCAGATCGAATCCACCTGCGATTGCCGGTCCTCCAACAGCAGCAATCACCGGCTGGTTGCAGAACATGATCGAACGGTATGCTTCGTGAAACAGACGGGTAAACGTTTCGTTCGATCCTTTTTCAAGTGTTCGGATAAAATTGAGATCAAAACCGGCTGAAAAAAGTTTTTCACCTCCGGTTAAGACAATAACGTGAATATCTTCGCGGCTGCCCAGAAAGGTGAAAAGCGTCTGAATCTCTTCCAGAACATCCGGTGATAACGCGTTCCGTTTTTCCGGCCGGTTGATCAGAACGGTTCCTACTCTTTCGTTTACAGCCAGATCCAGGTACTTGAGATTCATCGATCTCTCCTTTTCAGTAGAATTTTTCGGGAAAGGATTTTCGAGACAGGTTCTAAACCGAGTCATCCTTTATGCCGCATAGTTTCTTGGCCAGTTTCTGTTTTTGTTTGATGTTTGCCTGTCGGGAAATCATGATTCGTTGCGCTTGAGGTGAACCCGCACCGTGCATGGATTCGGTCAGGTAACCAACCGCAGCGGTTCCCAGCGTCAGATTTTCAATCAGTCTGAGAATGCGCATGCGATTTTCAGTAGAGACATCGCCTTTTGCTTTATAATATTTCCTCATCCATTTTCCGATTTCAGATGATCTGAAGTCGGCCTCTGAGGGGAGGGTAACCAACAGTCCTCCGGCAATGTCCTGGGCCAGTCGCGAAATTTCATAAGGAAACCGTGTGACATTTTGTTTGGATACATTGGCCAGGAGGGTATTTACACAATAAGTGCCGCTGGGTTCCTGATGCCCTTCCGAAGCGCATGACAGTGATCCGCAGAAAAGAGTCTCATTCAGGTGGTTCATCTCGATAATTTTATCTTTGATGTGAGATGCGTTATGGACACCATTGTACTCCGCAATTGTTTGAGTCGCGCCGATCAGGACATCCCCTACACCTACCTTGCACGCATAACTCTGGCGATGGTAGGAGGAGAACTTCTCGACCAGCGGTCCTGAAAAGTCGTATTCTTTGTACATGAAAAGACGATTCCAGGGGACGAATACATCTTCAAAAACAACCAGCGCCTCATGCCCGCCGAAAGTTTGATTTCCGATATCCATTGGGTTGTTTTCAAGTTTTCGAGTGTCGCATGATTGACGGCCCATGATATAAAGGATACCCGGAGCATCGCTAGGCAGCGCAAAGGAGACAGCATAGTCTTTGTCCTCTTCGCGCAAGGCAATGGTCGGCATGACGATAATTTCGTGGGAGTTCACGGCGCCGGTCTGGTGTGCTTTGGCTCCTCGAACGATGATACCATCCTTTTTTTCCTGGACGACGTGCAGGTAATTGTCCGGATCAGGCTGTTTGTGAGGCGGCAGCGACCGGTCTCCTTTTGGATCGGTCATTGCGCCGTCACAGACCAGGTCATTTTCCTGCACATAAGTCAGATACTCCAGAAATTTTTTATTATAGGTGCTCTTATATCTGGCATCCATATCATACGTGACTATCGAGAGAGCGTTTAAGGCATCCATGCCGACACATCGCTGGAAACAGCATCCGGTTTGCGCTCCCATCAATCTTCCCATCTTGGTTTTTTTTATCAGATCCTCTTTGTTTTGATGGATATGAGTGAATCGGTTGATTTTTTTCCCGGTTATATTGGAGGTGGCCGTCATGATATCTTCGAACTCCGGAACAAGAGCCATCTCATAGGTTTTGGCAACCGCATTCATGGATGGACGAATGATTGGATGGTCCACGGGGTTGTCTATTTTTTTTCCGAACATATAGACAACCAGGTTTAATTTACGCAAACTCTCTTCATACTGTGCTGCGGTCATCATGGGGATACCTCCATCACACGTTATCGATATGGTATATCGTATATAAGGCCGAAAAAAATCATATCTGGATTTCCCAGGGGTTACGATGATTTGTGATCGCCAGCCGTTGAAAACAGCCGATTAGGCCATGTGAATGACATTCTATCTTCTCAAAAGTATAGGGATTCGTCAAGTTTTTTTAAATGCGTAAGAAATTGAATAGTTATAAAATATTTTTACAATATCAGGCGATAGGACTGGTTCAGACTGCTTAGAATATTGCTCAAATTTGAATTGCATTGAAATAGTATTTGATTTATTATATGCCTGAAATCACCATCCTTGGCCTTTGAAACGTTCACTTTCGGATAGAGATCTTCGCAAGGCGCATTTGTAAAAGGGAAACCATGACCGTATCTCTCAAAAAGCAGCGCATACTTGATAATGCTGTGAGAATTATGTCCCAGAAGGGTAAGGACTCTACGATGGCGGAGATCGCCTCTGCATCGGAGATCACCGACTCGGTTATATATCATCACTTTAAAAACAAGGAGGATCTGTTATGCTATGCCGCCGGTGAACACTTGAAAATCGGACTCCGGGAACTTCGGCAGCAGCTTCAGGGAATTCGGGATCCCATCAGCCGGTTGCGCAAATTTATATGGTTCCAGCTTTTTTATCACGATACCAATCCCCGGTATGCCAATTTTACAATATTCGAATGCCGTTCCAAAAAAAATTTTTTCCAGCATGAAGTGTTTGACTATTTCCGCCAGTGGACACGCATATTGAGAGAGATCCTTGAAGATGGCGTGCGTGAAAAATTATTTCCGGAGAATCTGCATGTTTTTGTATTCCGGGATATGATATTGGGGCTGATCGATATGGAAAATATCATGTTTTTTACCGGACACAGCAGTAAACAGGCACAGGAGGATCTGGATGAAATTCTTGATCTGCTGCTCCCCATCCTGACAATCCAGCCTTGTAAAAAGAGCGGAAAATCAAAACAGATACTGGAAGCGGCGGAAGCCATGTTTGCGAAAAAAGGATATGACAAGGCGACCATGTCGGAAATATCGGGCACCGCAAACGTGGCGGAAGGAACCTTATACGATTACTTTAAAAACAAAGAGGACCTGCTGAACTCTGTTTTTCAGTGCCGGTTTGGTGAACATATCGATTCACTGGATGAGCTCTTCGAGATTAAAACCCCTTTACGAAAACTGAAACGGTTTATTCGCTATCATTTTTCGATTTATCTGAACCAGCCTTCTTTTGCAAAAACCTTTATCCTGAATGGAATTTTCAATCGTCGATTTTATCAATCGCCCGCATACGCGGATTTTCAAAAGTATATGACGACGCTGGATAAGATTTTAGATCAGGGAAAGAGAGAAGGCCGGATTCGTTCTTCTGTGAGCAATCGTATATTCAAGAATTTATTTATCGGCTCCTTCAGCCACCTGTCGCTCCGCTGGCTTTTTCTGGATCAGGACGCATCGATCGACAAGACGACTGAAATCAATGAAGTGATTGAACTGCTGGTAAAGGCCGTCACCGCACCCTCTCCGGAGTAATTTGGCCAACTTTTCCGGTATGGTTTTCAATTCAGCATGGTTGTTGGAAACTTGATTGATGACGCGAAAAAGTTACTGGTTGAACAAAACAGGATATGCGTGTAAAATGACCTCATTCAAGAGACACCTGTAGAGGTTCAGATCATTGAAAGCTGAAAAATGTGATATTTTTCCCGGTTTTTAATCTATGAAACGAGGTGAAAGGATGCCAAGAAAAAAGTATCGGATTAAAACATCATGCCCACAATGTGGGTGCAGCGCGGTTTCGAATCTCTCTCACGAAGAAATGATGAAGAGATATGGAGATGTTCCGAATGTTGAATTGGAATGCGGCGAATGCATGGAAAAATATAATACCGATATGAAAACAGCCTGCCCGGAATGGGATCTGGAATGCAGGTTGAAAGAGTAGGAAACCGTCATCGGCAGGGTTCCGGATGACCGGCAGGGACAACGAGGTTTGATCTGGCCATGCGCATTACCTTATCGTGCGGAATCTAAAATGCGGGGGCACTGTTATCCCTGATAAAATTGGTGTAAAGATTGATGGCGCTTCGGCCGGTTAAATCCTTTTTTCGATAAAATCAGCCGCCCTGCTTGCGAACGCCATAATCGTGACCTGCGGATTCACGCCAAGTGAAGTGGGAAAGGGGCTTCCATCCGGGATAAACACTCCCTTGATGTCATGGCATTCCAGATTCAGATTGATCACCGAATTCCGGGGATTGTTTCCCATCCGGCATGTCCCCAGGGGATGAAAGCCCGCAACCTCAAAATGCCATGGCCTGACCTCGAGGGCCTTGAAGCGTTCCAGTTCCTTTTTTGAATTCAGCGTCGGCATCTTCGAGCACCCGGTGAACACCTGTTTCGCACCTGCGGCAAAAAAAATGTCCGCCAGGATTTCAACCCCTTTCTTGATTTTTTCCGTGTCCTTCCGGTTGATGGAATACCAGGCCGTGAACGCAAATCCAGGCAGCAGAGAAGTGAACACCCTTCCTCTTGTGGAATCGGAAACCATAATCCCGAATGCCGCCAGATTCCGGTAATGTTTTGCGATAACCTTGTGCGCCTCTCCAACTCCGGGCAGTGCCATGTTCATGATTCCCGGCGGCATAAAGATCCCCTCGAGCATGATCCCCTGGTCTGCAAAGGCGTCAATCAAACCTCCCTGGGAAACCCCGTGGTGGGCATCAACAATCTCTTCCATCCTGGCCACAACCCTTCCGCAGGGGTGAATGGTAAGGCCTTTACCGACCTGCCCGGAGGTGTTGGCAAGCCGTTGCGCCAGCAAAAATGCAGGGGTGATCATCGCTCCCATTGCAAGGCATACCACCTTTGTTTTGATGTCTATCCTGTAATGGCTTTTTCCGGTGGCCGGATCGATGACCCTTCCTGTTACACCTCTCACCGTACCGCTTTCAACCGCCAGCTTTGTTGCCCGGCAGTTGGCGTAAATCCTCGCACCCGCGTTATCGGCTTTTGGCATATAGGAAATATCGGCAGACTGCTTTGCGTTTTTGATGCATCCGAACTGGCAGAACCCCGCGCCTTCGCAGTTTTTCACATTATGCTTCAGCGGCCTTGCTTCCACACCCAGGGCTTTTGCACCCCGTTTTACGATCCGGTAAGCATTTCCCAGAAGGTCTTCGGTAAGTTCCGTTACAGAGATCTCCTGCTCCACTTTTTCAAAATAGGGGATCAGTTCTTCATAAGTCAGCCCTTCGCAGTCGTATTTCCGGTTCCATTTTTCAATTATCTTTTTTGGTGTTCTAAAGCAGGTTGCCGAGTTAATCAGGGTGGTGCCTCCGATTCCCTTGCCCAGGGTGATGGATGCGGGAGGCAGCCCCAGCGCGATGGTAGCTCCGCTGTCACGCCACATCATGGCCATCATGTCAGAGGCATCCTGATTGTAGTTTTTCCGGGTGAACCAGCTCCCTTCTTCCAGCACCACCACATCCAGTCCTTTTTCCGCAAGCTCTTTTGCGACAGCGGCGCCGCCCGCACCGGTTCCGATCACGCAGACATCCGCCTTTTCGGAAATATGGTCGTGTATGTCTTTAAATTCCGTTATCAAATTTCACCTTTGCCAAAAACTACATTTTCACGCAGAGGCTCCATTACTACGGAGCCATCAATCTTTGACACCCTCAAAGTCATCAGGGACAGGGAATCTCTCCTTGTATCCGATGGCTTCCTTCACCTCGGAAAGCCCATAGAACGCGGGGAATACAATGGCTTTTACCGGGAGTAGAAATGCCGTGCCCAAGAAACCGGAAGCTTCGATTTTTTGAAAAAGCAGCGTTCGCTCTTTTTCAGACAGTAATGTCATGGCCGTCGCCTTACGCATATAAATTACCGGCCACAAATAGTTCAGGATTCTTGCCGTGAACTTCATGGCCATTCGAGATACAGCCGGCATCCGGGAAAGCAGGTTGTCTGTCCTCGGCAGCCACTGGTCATTAAGATCCGCTGCGCCAAGTTCAAAACTGCTCCCGCCTCTGGGGATAATCCCACTGGCCATTGCGGTGAGGATTTGAGCATCTTTTTTGCTGAGGGTTTTGAATTTCATCGTTTTATTTATTTTCACACTGAGATGCCAAGAGAAATAATAATTAAACTTTTGCGAGCTCCGCAGCTTCGCGTGACATCTTGCTTTTTACACAGCCATTAAAAAAATTCTCTCGCAGAGGCGCTGAGACGCCAAGAAAAATAATAGTTAAACTTTGCGAGCTTCGCGGCTTCGCGTGACATATTGTCTTTTTAGACAGCTATTAAAAAAATTCTCTCGCAGAGGCGCTAAGACGCAAAGAAAGAAAAAACTTAATCTTATAATTTTGCGTGATATTTTGACTTAAGCATATTTAAACAGTTTTCCAAAACTTAACCTGAAAGATAGTAAGAATGGCAGCAACTCTCTGTAAGGAAAGTATACCACCGATTCGGATATCACCTGATCCGCTTTGATATCCGTGATGGTCCCGTAGCAGGTTACATGGGTCTTATAGAGATTCCACGGCCATAAATTTCGTTTTTCGCCCAGATAGTGATAGGTTTTTCCCTGATCATCCTGGAATGTAAATTCATACCGGATTTTTCGTTCCGTAAAATAAAGCAGTCGAAGGGTGCCCGTGCAGTCAGCCTTATCCACCAGGCCGCCAACCGTAACGAATCCCTTTGCCTGGCTCAATGAATATTCCGTTGAGAACGGATTCAGGAAATTGAGCAGGCTTTTGTTTCCCCATGTCAAATTGTAATGAAGGGGATGCTCTCCTTCCGGACCGGCATTGCCGACAAACCGATGGGTGCCGGTCATGATTTCGTCCATTTTGAATCCGATCATTAAACAACCTCCCACGGTTTTTTGTTGAGAGAACAGATTTCAAAATCGATTCTGATCGATATGGATTTTTTTGGCGTCACCTGCTGTATAAAATCTCAAATGATTCGGTTTGTCAAAATATCATTTTTGAGACAGCTTTTGGTACCACGGGGCATCGTAAGCCATACGGTCGTACCTCGGCAATCTTAACAATTTGGAATTTTTGAATTTACTTGATTTTTAGGTTGTTGTCGCATATTGGATAACGATACCGGATGGATAACAAGCAAAAGGTCATTTAAGATTTCGTTCATATCGGCTTAAAAGGTGCTTTTTAGGGATCAGAGCGGATTGTTTAAGTCGATTTTATGGCCGGTTTTAAATTTTTTTGTAGTTATTGTAGTGGGTTGTTATGGTTGACCCGGGATACCCCCCAAGGGCCGACACCCATAATGGTTTTATATCTACGATCTTAAAGAAGAAATAGAAAAGGCTCCCAACAGATAGCTGGAGCGGGCAGCAAGGGATGTGCGGTTTTTGGTGCAGCCGTTTTTCGAGTTGCATGTGCCTTTAGCCAGGGCATCCTTTCTCCTGCGGTCTGTTCAGCCTTGAGTTGCCGAGTGAAGGGAAGAGGCAGGTGAGATGTTGAAAAGTGCTCTCAGCACCATAGAAAAGATCTATAGACAAAGAACTATCGCTTCGTGCGTATCGGTTGCAGTGATCGTTTTGATGACTGATTACTTTACCGGGAAATTGATACGATTCCCCATAATTTATGCGCTTCCAGTCGGGATGGCGGCATGGCGGGAAAAAAAGGTTATGGCATATACAATAGCCATATTGCTGCCTCTTGCGAGGCTCTGGTTTCAGTTTTCATGGCAGGAAACACAACCGCTCTTTGTTTCTGTGATCAATGCCTCGGTAAGAGCATCAGCCTTAATGCTCTATGCATATTTGATTATTCGCATCGCGTTGCAAACAAGTGCATTGGAGAAGCGGGTTGGAACATTGGAAGGCATTTTGCCCATATGCGCCTCGTGCAAACGAATTCGAAATGAAAAAGGCGAGTATGAGCAGATAGAAAAGTATATCATGGCGCGCACGGAAGCATCATTTAGTCATGGCATCTGTCAGGAGTGTGCAAAAAAACTTTATCCTGATTATAAGATATAATATAGTTAACCTTTAGCAGTTCGTATGACAACGATAAATACATGTCACGACCATTACGAATAGAATATCCGAATGCCTGGCATCATGTTATGAACAGAGCGAGGCGGGGGCAAACGCTTTTCAGAGACGAGGATGACTATGGCTGTTTTCTTGATTTGCTGATAGAGACAGCGGATATGGTGGAGAAGCTTGACAACTGTGAGTCTGTTTTTGTTTTTTTGGGGGTACCAAAAAGAAAAGGAGTTAAATATGGCCGGCCAGATAAAGCAACCTAAACCAATTCAGATCAA
>CAZOEW010000012.1:0-34221 GCA_964578935.1 uncultured Desulfobacterales bacterium
GCTATCGAAAAGGACGTTTTTCAGGCAGCACCCCATCTTGAGAAATGCGTAACAATTTTCAAGGAGATCAAGGCAGAGAATATGCTGGCCAAGACATATGCCGCATATGGCCGGTTCTATAAAAAGCAGGGAGATGTTGCCAGAGCAAGGGAGTATTTCAACAAGGCCCTCGATATCTTCACCCGCCTCGGAACCCTGATCGACCCGGATAAGGTTAAAAAAGAGCTGGGTTCGCTGTCTGAAGAATAACCAGATTGCAATTCTGATCCGGCATTATCGGGTTCATTTACTACCGCTTTTCAGCTTTTGATCATGTACAATAAATTCACCAATCTTTTCAGCCGAACTTCCGAAAAGTTCTTTCATGTCCAGCTTTTCAAGGAGCCGGTCATCCCACTCAATGCTGTTTTCCTGGACAATGTTTTTGATATGCTCATACTTGCCGCCAAGCGCCTTTTTCTTCACGGGAAGCGCGACATTGTCCTTAAAACCGATATTTAAAAGCAACAGATTCTCAATCCGATTCGGAGCGCTCTGGAAATCGGAAATGATCGGGATTACGATGATGCTCCGGTCATCTTTTCGGCCTTTCCCGATATATACATTGCCCTGCTGAGCGATAATTCGTTTGGTCCCCTTCAGCAGCGTATCGGTTTCGACCCTTGAAGGAATGGGCTTCAGCACCCCGTCTTTTCGAAGCACCCGGATGGATGTTTCTTCCGTAGGCTCGCCCAGAAGGCTGAGGTTGTCTATCTGGTAAAGAATGGCCCCCTTGATCTTTGAAACCACTCCCTGGAGGTTTTTCAGCACGATCACGTTCCGGTTAATCAGTTGAGAAACTTTGATATGATAGGTTTCAAGCGCATCAAAAAGGATGCCTTCCACCTTCTCGCTTATCCTGCTGGTTCCGACCGTAACGGTTTTAGCCTGATGTTTTATGGCGTCAACCGGCCTTGCCATGCAGTTTATTGCCTCTCCAAGGCACTCAAAAAGAACATTCAGCATATTGAGGGCTGTTCCCTTTTTGCCAAAATCGAGTTCAAAATCAGATACCGGCAGTCGGCCGGTAAGATATTTGAGCAACAGTGTCAGATCCGAAGCTGAATCGTTTTCCATAATGCCCGGCAAACGGTTTTCAGACCTTTTTTTTCTAAACCGGTTATAAAAATCCGCGACCTTTTCTTTGAAGCCTTTTTCCAGTATGACTTCATAGACATCCATTCCTTTTTCCACGTATTCATTGATGCTTTCTCTGATCTCCTCTCTCGCCAGGTGGAGAAAGCTTGACCCTTCATTGATTGACAAGGCCGCATAATACCCCCAGATGTGCCCTGCCAGCGTGTTCAGAATCGGCGCAAGATGTTCATCGACAACCGGAACGTGGAACACATCCTCTGCGTAAGGTTCAAATCGATTCTCTCCTTCATCCGCGATCACGACAGGAAGTGCTTTATGAGCCTGAAAAATTGCCGTGTCCTTGATAATATCTCCGATTACATTCGCCCTTGTTCCGGCCGCGCACACAATGATAAGCGGTTCTGATGAAAGATCGATGTGCTTTTTGTCCTCGACAAAATCGGATGAAATGGTTTTATAGCAGAGTTCGCTGAGTTTTATTCTGATTTCATCCGCAGAAGCTTTGTTTGGCCCGCTTCCGACAGCAGCCCAGTAAGTCCTGGTTGTCGCCAGCCTTTTTGCCGACTCCCCAATTGCTTCCTTCATGGAAAGTACCGCTCTCATTTTTTCAGGAAGTTCCAGGAGCTGTTTGATTTCCTCCGTAATAAACTGCTGACTGCGGTTTCCCTTCAACCCCGCGAAAAAGAGCCCCATAACTGCTCCCGCGACGATCTGAGAATAGAAAGCTTTGGTCGAGGCGACCGACATCTCGATATCACGCCCGCTGCTCGTATAGATCACTCCGTCAACCTTGAACGTGATGTCTGAATCCCGCCGATTGACAATGGCGAGCGTGAGCCCTCCGCGTTCTTTTACCATATCGACCGCGCGATTCGTATCCGTAGTCGTTCCGGACTGGCTGATGGCAATAATCAGGGTATCTTCCAGGCTGCGGTTGCCGTCAAATTCGCCAAGCTTGAAGCCTGAAAGCTCCGAAGCTTTCAGTGCCGTAATATACAGCAAGGGATCATTCATGTAGTACTCTAAAATATTCGCGCACACCTGCGCGGCAACTCCTGCTGTTCCCTGGCCCACAAAGAAAACCCTTCGGATGCGATTGTTCGCGAGGGCTTCCCGGACCGTTTCGGGAACCGCCTTTTCATCAAGACGTATCACATACTTCTGTTCATCTTTGATCTTCCAGCGATTCTGCAGGGTTTTTCTTACGGATTCCGGAGCCTCTGATATCTCTTTTAAAAAGTAATGCGGGAATCCCTGGCGATCGATATCTCTTGAAGTGATTTCCGTACGCTTGATATTTTCCGCTTTCAGTTCTATCGGCGTGCCGTCGTAGTAAGCGGCATGAATGCCTTCAAGGCCGCCTGCCGACGACTGATCCAGAATAAAAATCTGCCCCTGGGTCTGACCGTTTATTCCTTCAACGATTTTTTCACCATCCATCTTGATGAAATTCGATGTTTCCTCCACAAACCCATAAACCTCCGAGGTGGGCATATAATGCTCCGCTGCCAAGCCGACAAAAACAGCCTGGCCGCTGCCTCGCTGCGCAAGAAAAATTTTCCCCGGAGCCAGATTCGTGTGCATGGAAATGGCGTGCGAACCCCGAAAGTCATTCACCGCCAGCCGAAAAGCTTCCTCGATGCTGTTTCCGGATTTTAAATATCGTTCAATCTGGATGGGAATGATCTTGGTATCTGTCGTGATCTCTTCGTTGAATCGGCCGCCTTCTTCTTCATATGCTTCTTTCAATTCCCGGTGATTATCGATATCCCCGTTCAGGCAGACATGAATAATGCCTGTTTTCTCAAGACCGTTGTCAAGTGTTTTGTTATCAACCGGATGGCAGTTGGGCCCGGTAATCGCGCCGACCGATGCCCAGCGTGTATGGGCGGTTACCGTGTGGTTCAGGTGCCTTAAGCCGGAAACAATTTTAAGAATGGAATCCTCTTTGATCTGGGTGCGAAGATATCTTACATTGTCTCCAAGCTTGCCGATCTCTGCCGCTATTTTATAGGCAAGCGTTATGGCAATCTTTTTTTTACCTTTTTCAGCCGCAAACTCGTGTATGCTGATTCCCAGATTGACCAGCGCATCCTGATTCACGCGATTGTCGATCAACTCCCCCAGTTTGCCGTCATCAACAGCACGATTGAATTTAAGATATTCATCTTCTGAAATAATAAACATGAGGGATACGCCCGCGGAATCGCGCCCTCTGACTTCAAGGCGATCAATGCTGTTCAGCACCGCATTGATCTTCCGGAATATCATCACCGTTTCCGGCGAGATGCCTTCATCAAATTTTTCCAAAAGCTCCCGTACTTTCTTTATGTTTTCCAATACCTCCACATCAAGACACCAGGCAATATCTTTCAGCTTCTCAATCCTCTGGGAAATGGATTCCGCCTCAGCCGTATCCAGATAACCGATTTTTTTGGAAAAAAAGTTTGTTTCGGATTGAAGTATTCCATGGATATCATGAGAAATTGCGGACAGGTTCTCCTGGATCTTGTTTTGGAAGAACATCTCTGCAAAGCTTCTGTCTGTTTTCAGTTCCCGTGAAATTTTCCAGAAGGAATCAATCAGCGACTCACCGCCCAGATAAGTTTCGTTAAGGGCATCCGGCGTATTTTCGAAATGTTCAAACGTATTGCCCTTGATTTTTTGAATCATTCCGGTAATCACGGAAAGGTCGGGCGAAGCAGGAGCTTCTTTACCCTTTTTAAAAGCGATGATCCCGGCAAGGCCGCAGGGAAGAAGGGTCGCGTGGCATGGAAACAACACAATCGATTTTTCCGGAACGCCGGCCATGTTTTTTCCGATATAGAGTTTCATATGAAGAAAGCCGGTTGCCCGCTGTGTGATCGGATTTAAA
The DNA here is from genome assembly GCA_964578935.1 of uncultured Desulfobacterales bacterium. Lineage (GTDB taxonomy): Bacteria > Desulfobacterota > Desulfobacteria > Desulfobacterales > SURF-7 > JAQYVL01. Next base: position 4,013 of record CAZOEW010000012.1, read on the forward strand.
AAAAATCTCGCTATTCGGTTTACTGTCATTTCAATTTTCACCCAACTGTTTTTTGTCTATCCGGAAAACAGATAGCCTGGGCGATTCCCCCAGGATATTGTTATACATCACATCTGCAGATAAAGGTCCTTGATCCGCTCCCGCGTCATCTTTTTTTTCCATTCAGGCCCAAGGGCGTTTTCCCACAGCGGCTCCAGTACCAGGGCGACATCCACCATTTTTTCAAGTTGTTCCTTTTCGATTCCGGAAACAATATTCCGGGGAAGCTCCAGATCCTGCTTCTCGAGCATCTGTCTGAACTGCTTGACGCCATCGGGATAAAATTCCCCCAGGTAGTCAAATACAATGGAATTGCCGATCCCGTGATGAATTCCAAGCACAAAAGAGAGGCCGTAGGAAAGGGCATGACAAATGCCGACCTGGGAATAGGCGATGCTCATCCCTCCAAAATAGGATGCCATCATAAGCTTGTCGGAACTTTCCGGCCCTTCTTCCAGAAAAACCTCCAGACAGAGATCATTTGCCTTTTCGCCGTAGGCACGGCTGAAAGCGTTCAAATAGGTGCCGGTCAGAGATTCCACGCAATGAATGTAACAATCCATGCCGGTATAAAACCGCTGATCAACCGGCACGCCTTTTGTCAGTTCAGGATCAAGAACGATCTGATCATAAACGGTATAATCGGAATTCAGCCCCAATTTCTTCACCGGACCTGTCAGAACGGTTGTACGGGAGACCTCTGCCCCGGTCCCGGAAAGCGTGGGGATTCCTACATGATAAACAGCCGGATTTTTAATAAGGTCCCATCCCTGATAGTCTGCTGAAGAGCCGGGATTCGTCAGCATCAAAGAGATGGCTTTTGCAAGATCCAGGGTGCTTCCGCCGCCGATTCCGATTACACCGTCCGGCAGCCCGCCCATATACGCCTTCACCTTCCCGGTCAGCTTATCCACATACACGGTTTTCGGTTCATCATCCACATTCACCCAGAGGATAAGATCCTTCTCCCTTACGGGTATTCTCTCTTTCAGAGGTTTATCCTGAAAAACATCATCCACGACAAAAACCATGAAGGAGTTGTTTGATCGTTTTGGAGCCAGTATGTCATCCAGCTGGTCAAAGCAGCCGCGTCCAAAACCATGTTGGAAACAAGTTTAAAATTTCGAAACATTTTTCATTTATCCTTTCAGCACATGCTGTATTTTATCAATCCGTTCCTGAATCTGTTCGTCGCTCCATGAAAGCTTGATCTGCATGGAAATGGATCTTTTAATGATCCCGTCGGAACGGGGAAGTTCCAGTTTATCATAACCGGCAAAAGTATCCAGAATCTCCGCCGGAAGCCTTGCGGCAGCCTTCATGTTTTTCAGATGTTCCCACTGACGGTAATAATGCCAGTTGTTGGCATAATAGTAAAAACATCCGTCAACACCGGCTCTGCCGAGCCCCGCCATCACGTTCCGGGCTTTTTCTTCTGTAGGCAGGAAAAAACTCAAGAAAGTAGCGGAATCACCGTTCTCATCCGGGAGGGTTCGAAAGGAGATATCCGAAAACCGGGACATGGCTTCCTTTAAAATGGTTTTATTCCTTCTCTGGGTGGCAAGGATAAAATCAAGTTTTCCGAGCTGGGCAACTCCGATTGCTGCGTTCAGCTCACTGATCCGGTAGTTCGCGCCCAGGATCGGGTGACCTTCAAGCCCCCTGTCGCTCCCGATATGATCATGCCCGTGATCTGAATACTGATCCGCAAGCAGGTATAGTTCTTTGTCATCGGTGACAACCGCGCCGCCTTCTCCACAGGTAATGGTCTTCACATAGTCAAATGAAAAACAGCCCATCCTGCCGAAGGTTCCCAATCCTTTCCCATTGAAGGTGGCACCGACGGATTGACAGGCATCTTCGATCAGAACAAGGCCTTTTTTATCGCAGAAGGATTTTATTTCATCAATCCTTGCCATTGCTCCGCACATATGAACCGGCAAAATCGCTTTTGTACGCGGGGAAAGGACGCTTTCAAGCCCGTTCGGATCGATGCAGAGTGTTTCATCAATTTCAGTGAATACAGGAACGGCTCCGGCATTTAATACCGCTTCGATTGTAGCGATAAACGTGAAAGGAGGAACAATGACTTCATCTCCCGCGCCGATACCGCACGCGGCAAGAGCGATGGAAAGTGCGGCAGTACCGCTTGAACAGAGATGACAGTATTTTGCTCCGATAGTTTTTCCAAGATTCTTTTCAAACGTCAACGCCTTGAAGCGTCCTTTACGCGCCTGTTCAAAACCATACCGGAAAAGCACGCCCGTTTCGAGCACCTCCTGAACTTCTCTGCGCTCATCTTCTCCAAATATTTCAAACCCTGGCATTCTTTTGCTCCTTTCTGAGTAGTAAAAAATGATTCTTTTTTAAGAGACAGAGCTTTCTTTTCTGCCTGTAACAGATGCCCTGTATTCATGATTGCGGTTTTCGAGGTTAGGGACTCTGGGAAAAATCAAGCCGGCTTGTCTTTCTTTTTTCCAGTCTGATTATGCGTGTGCATCTCAACTTTATTCTGATCGAAATAATACTGGAAATACTGTTTAATCGCAGTTCGAGCATAGTAGGCTGCCCTCTTGCCGATATATTTTTCATGAGCCACTACTACGGAAACAACAAGCTTTTCCTTTCCGTGTTTCTCCTTCGCAAATCCCACAAACCAGTCATATCGAACGTGCGCGATCTTCCTGCTTCCGATCGATCCAGTTTTTCCTCCGATATCGAGCCGTGACAGAATTTTATCCCGCCTTGCTCCTCGAAATTCTTTCCGGCTTGTTCCGGAGCGGACGGTTGCAAGCATCATGTGGTTCACTGCCTGTGAGGCTTTCGGCGTGGCGGCATACCCGATTATTTTGGGTTCACTGCGGTACAAAACGTTTCCGGAAGCATCCGTTATCCGGTCGACCATCGTCGGTTCAACAAGACCGCCCTCGTTTACAATGGCCGCGCTTAAAAGTGCTCCATGAAGCGGAGACATAACGGTGTCCCGGTTAAACCCGCACGCGATTTCAGCCCATTGGTATGACTTGTCTGTCACATTCAGGTGACTCGACGCAAGAGGGGCTTCGAAGTCGATCGTTCGATTAAAACCGAACCCTTCCGCGTATTCCTCAAGGTTTTCCTTCCCAAGATAATTGGCACCGATTTTTCCGAAAACCGGATTGACCGACTGTGCAAAAGAGTTTTGAAGGCTTATCCGGTTGGTGTAGCGATTTGTGCGGTCGGTAAGCTGTGATTTATACAGGGTGTATTTACCGCCGTTGAACGTGAAATTTGAACCGGTTCGAAAACCGCACTGTTCAATACCGGCAACCGCCGTCACAATCTTAAAAATACTGGCTGCAGGAAACCGGCTATCGAAGCAGGGATTCCCGTTCCTGCCGGTTTTATCAAATCCGGCCAGCGCATGAATTCTTCCGGTGCCGGGATCCATTACCACGATACCGATATCCCTTGATGTTGCCTTGTCAAGCCTTTCCATCAAATACTGTTGAAGCGGAATGTGAAGACTTGTCTCCACCTGTAATATCCGCCCGTCGACATCGATTGTAAAACTTTCACGATCCAGGCCCAAAAAATCGACTCCCTCCAAAAGGGCCTGAACATCATTTTTGCTGTAATGAGGATTTTCTTTGTTGTCCGACAGGAGTGCGGCAGTATCTGATTCCGCTTTGGGACCGGGGAAAATATTCCGATATCCTGTTCCGCTGAAGCTGGCGGCTATTCCGTAAATCAAAAGCGTCAGCAGAATGAGTAACAAGGAACCTTTAAGAAGGACTTTTCTCAGTTTCCTGTGAGTACGTTTCCGCTGCAAGCTTGCCTGATATACCTGCCAGCTCGAATTCCTTGGAATCGATCTATTCATTCTATCCGGCATATTTTCAACAATCTTGAATTCCCGTTTTGGATTCTGCATAGGATCACTGCAGTCGAAATCCACGCCAACCTCGATAAATCAACCTGTTCCAGATACTACTATTTTTCTTTTCGTTACAGGCTACTATCCCATAAACAAAAATTAAAAATATATCAACCAAAAACCGTATTTGGCAAGGTTTCCCTGTTGCTTTTCCGTTTTCTTTTCCCGCCTGTCCCGGTATTCATTTTAAACGGCAGGCATGCCGGATTGAAAATTGAAAAGATCTTACCATGTGAAAATTTTTGAAATGCTATGTAAGCATCGTTCCCGGCTTAACCTTCCTGTCCACAATTGCAATCGTGCATTTCGTGTTTTCGACTGCCGCCAGCACCATCCCGTTCGAAAGTACTCCCATCAGTTTCGCAGGTTTTAAATTCGCGACAACAACAACTTGTTTCCCGATTAGATCTTCCGGTGAATAGCTGTTTGCAATACCGGCGACGACCGTTCTTTTCTCTCCCATGTCGATCTCGAGCTTTAACAGTTTTTTTGCCCTGGGAATCGCTTCCGCTGCGGTTATCGTTGCTATCCGGAGATCGATCTTTGAAAAATCTTCAATTGAAATCTCCGGTTTTAAACCCGGTGTATCTTCAGGCATCTCAATCTGTTCCATTTCTTTTTTTTCTTTCTTTTTTACATCAATTCTGGGAAAAAGCGTAATCGATTTCGGAAGAGTCGCCCCGGGCTTTGTAATCCCCCATTTCCGCAACAGATCCAATTCGTAAAACAACCCTTCAGCATCGAGCCCAAGATGGTTCTGCATTGTTTTAGCCGTATCCGGCATTACCGGATATACCAGGCCGGAAACGACCCGCAGACCCTCAAGCAGATTGTAGATTACCGCTTCAAGCTGCTTTGTGCTTGATTTTTTCTTGGCCAGTTCCCAGGGAGCGGTCACGTCGATATACTTGTTCATCTGTCCGATCAATTCCCAGACAGCCCCGAGAGCCTTGTGAAAATTAAACTGCCCCATATTGATTTCAAACTCAGTGACTGCTTCGGCTGCATTTTTTTCAAGCGTAAATGCAAACTCCTGATCGACTTCAGAATCGACTTGAGGGACACGGCCTTGAAAATATTTGTGAACCATCGCCAGCACCCTGGAAAAAAGATTCCCCAGATCATTGGCCAGGTCTGAATTGATCCTGTTGACAAGGGCTTCCTCGGAAAAACCGGAATCAAGGCCGAAGACCATCTCCCTCATTAAAAAATAACGGAAGGCATCCCGCCCGTATTTATTTTTAAGGGTAAGCGGTTCGACGACATTGCCAAGGCTTTTGGACATCTTGCTTTCTTCTATATTCCAATACCCATGGACATTCAGATGTTTGTAGATTTCGATACCGGCTGCCTTGAGCATCGTCGGCCAATATATTCCGTGGGGTTTGAGAATGTCTTTTGCCACGATATGCTGTGCGGACGGCCAGAATTTCGAGAAATTCTCGCCCGAAGGATACCCGAGCGCGGAGATATAATTGACCAGCGCATCAAACCATACATAGGTAACATAATTGGTGTCAAAAGGAAGTGTTATGCCCCATTTCAGCCTTGATTTCGGCCTTGATATGCAAAGGTCTTCCAGCGGCTCTTTTAAAAATGACAATACTTCATTTTTGTATCGTTCCGGCCGGATAAAATCGGGATTTGAATGGATATGGTTTACCAGCCAGTCCTGATACCGGCTCATCCTGAAAAAATAATTGGATTCCTTGATCAGTTCCGGTTCGGTTTCATGATCCGGACACTTGCCGTCGACCAGCTCCCGCTCTGTATAAAAACGTTCACATCCGAAACAATACATTCCCTGATATTCATCGAAATAAATATCCCCGGAATCATAGAGGATCTGCAGTATTTTTTCTACTACCGCGATATGGCTCTTATCGGTTGTCCGGATAAAATAGTCATGTTCAATTCCCAACTCGGGCCAAAGGTCACGGAAAAGCCGGCTGATTTTATCCACGTAGACTCTCGGAGAGGTGTTTTCCTTCTCTGCCGCCTCAACAATTTTATCGCCATGTTCATCGGTGCCGGTCAGAAAAAACGTATCGATCTTGCGCATTTTATGAAAGCGATTCACCACATCAGCGGTAATCGTTGTATATGCATGGCCAAGGTGTGGTCTTGCATTCACATAATAAATAGGACTTGTTATATAACCGGGTATAGACATTGGTTTTCCCCTCTTTTCATCAAAAGCGTTTCATATCCCCTCTCGAATCCCTCTAAAAATCCATTTGAAACGCTATCATATTCATCACTGCATTCCGAACCTTCAGATACTGTCCATATCCACGTCAACCTCCATACCGTCTTCCAGTTTTACAGTCATCTTCCGGTTGATTACATGATGCCGGACAACTTTTCCCTGCTGCCCGTCAACCGTGACCGTTTTTCCGATACGGGGTGCATGTTCTTTTAACGACTTATAGGTTTCGTTTTCGAACGTAAGGCAGCACATCAATCTTCCGCATTGCCCGGATATCTTGGTTGGATTCAAGGACAGCCCCTGCTCCTTTGCCATTCGAATGGAAACCGGCTCAAATTTACTCATGAATGCCGAGCAGCAGATTATACGTCCACAACGACCTGTTCCGCCGCACATTTTCGCCTGATTCCGTATTCCGACCTGGCGCATCTCTATCCGGGTGCAGAACTGCTTGACCAGGATCTTGACAAGCTCTCTGAAATCAACACGCCCGTCTGCCGTGAAAAAAAAAGTCAGCTTGCCGGAATCAAACGTGCTCTCGACTGAAAAGAGGTTCATCTCAAGCCCAAGGGTTTTAACCTGCTCATTGCAGAACTCATAGGCCTGCTTTTCAATTTCAGCATTTTTCGCGAGCCGCTGAAAGTCTTGTTCACTTGCCATCCTGTAAACTTTTTTCAGCGGTTTGCCCGAGCCGCTCTCTTCAACCGGCATGGGGGGATTAACCACAACACCCAATCCCAGTCCCTGTTCGGTTTCGACAATAACTTGATCGCCGCTTTTGAGAACAAATGCGCCGCTCTCAAAATCATATATTTTCCCTGCGGGTTTAAACCGGATACCAACAACTTTTTTCATAACCTATTTTCCTGTCATTTGCAGGACCATGATTTCCAAAGTCAGCCTTACATTTGCGTTGGATTCAATTCGTTTCAAGGCTTCCTGAACCGCCCCAATCCTCTTGATCAATGTTTCGGCATTCAATTTCGAATGCTCTTTCTGAATTTTATCCTTTAAATCGTGGTAAATAATTCTGCCGGGTGCGTATCTGTAGACAAGCAGATCCCTCAACCATGTCATAAAAATATCAAGGCAATCCGGAAGCAGTTCTTTCTTGTCCGATAACTTTTCCGCGAACGAAATCGCCACGCCCGTGGATTTTGCACTGAGAGACTCAAACTCCCGGATCAGTCGATCCCGCCTGCTGATCCAGTCCTGCTTGTGAAGAGAAAGCGCTTTCGAAAAGCTCCCGCCTGATATTCTTGCAATCGCAGTTGCTTCGCCGTTATCGATTCCATGGGCTTCCTGTAAAAGAACAGCAAGTTCCTGTTCCGGTATCGGGTTCAGCCTGATGTGCAGGCAGCGTGAACCAATGGTCGGAAGAAGGTCGGAAGCCTGTTCTGCTGTAAGTATCAGTATTGTCCGGTCCGGCGGCTCTTCCAGCATTTTCAGCAATGCATTTCCGGCCTCGGGATTCAGTGAACCGGCTTCGGCAATGATTGCAAACCGAAACCTGGACTCATAGGGCTTCAGGGCAAGCTTTCGGCAAAGGGCGCGAATCTGGTCAATTTTGATAAAAGAACCGGTCGGTCTGGTAAGGATAACATCCGGATGAATGCCTTTCAAAATTTTTCGGCATGGCCTGCATTGTCCACATGGACCGATGATTTCTCCAATAAAAGCAGCTTGATCTGAAGATTTCCTTATGGTCGAAACTTGGGAAGCAACGTCGGCACAGTTAAAAACCATTGAAAACAGCTGTGCTGCAGGCTGTTTTCCCACCCCTTTGATCCCTGTAAACAGAAACGCATGCGGGATGGCGCCTTTTACAAGGAAAAACGCCAGATAGTTTAAAAACTTGATCTGACTTTTCAGGTAGTTATATTCTGCAGACAGTTTAAAATCCGGCAAGGCAACAGGTTTCGTTTTAATAGTCAACCCGATCTTTTAGTTCTTTCCCGCACTTAAAGAAAGGAAGTTTTTTCGGTTGTATCGTAACCTTTTCTCCTGTTTTGGGATTCCTTCCGGTATAACTTTTATAATTCTTTACAAAAAAGCTGCACAACCCCCGGATCTCCACTCTTTCCCCTTTTGCCATTGCATCAGCCATGGAATCAAAAAAAATCTGAATTACTTTTGCAGCATCTGATTTTGAAATATTCGCTTCATTTTTCAAAGCAGAAATGAGCTCTAATTTGTTCATACACCCTCCTTTAGTGGGAATCGAAAAACAGGAAAAATCAGCTTATATTATTAAACCAGAACCTGATAACAAGTCAAGCAGTTATGACAATATCTCCGGAACCGGTTCAACATCCTCTTCATTTACGTTGACGGCTGCGAACTGGCCAAGCGCCTCAATGTTCACCACAACGCGTCCCTGGCCCCGGTATTGGATAAAATGCCCGGTAACCCCGGCAAAAGGTCCTTCAACAACCATGATTTTATCCCCTTTTTTAAAACGGGTGCCGGTAATGATCTCCTCGCCACCTGTCACCATAATCCTTAAAGACTCAATGGTCTCATCGAAAACCGGAAGCGGACCGCTTTGATTCCCCACCAGCCGGACCACCCCTACTGTTTTGAGAATTTCAAGATGCTCGGGGGGGTTCAGATTCGATCGGACAAAAAGATACCCCGGGAAAAGAGGAATCTGTATCATCATCTTTCTGTCCTTTCTTTTGCTTTTTACTTTGATCTTCGGCAAAAAAGCCTCGAAGGATTTTTTGTGCAGGCCTTCACTCACCACATTTTCAAACCTGCTTTTGGTATGCAGGACATACCATGCCTGCTTCAACTGTTCTGAGATCATTGTCTCCAATCTGTGTTTTTATGAGTAAATCCATCCTGTCAATCCGGCCTCACCGAACTCCCGAAACCGCCGAGGCCGTACAGGCTGATCAGTAACGAATAACTGATGTCATCCTGGGTTTCCATTCTGCTGAAATCAGCGGACCAGCATCCGGACTTATAAAGCAGACTGATTCCGGTTTCAATGTCTTTTTTATCCTCTAAATCTCTTTCCAGCCCGGTATAAATTGAAAATTGCTCTGTAAGCGTTACAAGCAGACTGAACCGTATCGATTCTGTTTCGTCTTCCTCACGGATGTGCTCGACTAAAAATCGGTCACCGCGATCATCTGATATTCCCGTGGAGACGATATGCCGTGTAAATCTGTTCGTATACGGATTCCAGTTTGCTTCAGACTCTAACGTGAAATAACGGTAGGGGTAAAGTTCCAGTTCGCCGAATACGGTTGAAAAAGGCTCTGGATGATCCTCGGTTCCTCTGTCGATATCATAACTCTGCTCCAATTTAAAGCGGCAAAATTTCCGGTAAATCCGCTCCTCTTCATCCTCGCCGTTTCCGGACCGGGAGCTTCGCAGCACCGTGTTCCTCGATGTGAACGTGTTGGTAATGGAATAGGTAATCCGGTTATCCCTTTCCAGCCGATCGACTTCATCAAAAAGGGGATAGTCGTCCTGATCCATGTAGGGTACGAACGTATAAATCACCTGAGGCTTGATGGCGTGCCTTATCTTGTCGACATTCATCCAGCCGGTGTTAAATATCCTGAAAACCTCCGTGGACAGATCCAGTTTCACATCATATATCTCACGATGATGCATATCATCCGGAGTTTCTTCTCCATCCTCATGCTCTGTCAGATGCCATGCGGTCTCACGCACCCCGACCGAGGGCTCAAATGAAAAATAGTTCCGGAATCTCATGGGGACATACAATCTTGGATAAAGATCCGTCCTGTGCCCCTGCTGGCCATCGATTCGATAGAAATAATTGTATCCTGAATCCAGCCCCCAGTAAAGCCATGAGCCATCCCAGACCCGCTGTTTTGTGCTGCTGAATTCCATTGAGGGCAGCCTCTGCAAGGTGTCGTCCGTGTCGCTAAAACGGCGGTTCACAACATTGTCATTCCACCTGGCTCCTGCGTTAAAACTATACTGATCCCAGCTTTTGCTCAGGATGAGCGTGTTGTTCCGGACTGTTTCCGTATAATCATTGAGATCTCTCCCGAACTCTTCGTGAAAATAGGCATCCGTTGCTTCAAATCCCGTATAACCCCTTCTGAATTCGGTTAGATAATCCTGGTCGCTCACAACATCCAGGTCCAGCCTGACGGAAAAATCCGACGGCAGGGCGTGGTTGTGTTTCATCCGAAACCAGTATCGGTCCGAATTGGGTCGAAGCACATTATCCTCATCATAGCCCCAATTCCGGCTTGTATAACCGGTGCCGTCATCCACCTTGTAGTCATTTAAATAATCAAACATGACGGTGCCTTTTGATGCGCCGTCAATGACGTAGCGATATTCCGCGCCACCCTTGTCCCCTCTTTCCTTCATCCGATCCCAATAAAAGGTTGAGTCGCTGTTCTCATTGATTGCCCAGAAAAAAGGCTGCTCATATTCGAATCCAAGCCGGCTGGAATAAGCGAGTCTGGGGGCCAGAAACCCGGTCTGCCGTTTTCTCTTTGCCGGAAATATCAGATAAGGGGTGTACGCTACTGGAACCGTTTTTGCCCATAAAGCGGCATGATTCACAACGCCGTATCCTTCTATCGTCACCCGGGCGCTTGCCCCGGTAACTTTCCAATCCGGATTGTCTCCGTCACAGGTCGTGACGGTTGTGTTTTCCGCGACATAGGTATCTTCTCCGGTTTTCTCGATTCTGTCCCCGGTTATACGGAAGTGACCCTCACGAATGAATACCGTCCCCTGGTAGATAACACCGGTTTTATGATCCAGATCCAGTTCCATGCGTTCGCCGAACATCACGTCTTCACCCGCCTTCATGACAACGTGACCGGATGCGTAAGCCTTTTGATTTTTTTTATCATACCGGATAACATCCGCTGTCACTTTCCGGTCTTTCCCGGTTATGACCACATCACCGGTTGCAATATACTCGATGAGATTCTGGTCATATTCAATCCTGTCCGCCGCGATATGCCATGATTCCCCGGTATCGGTTTCCTGCAGGGTGCTTCGGGCGAATCCATCCGTACCAAAAGCAATCAGCAGCCCAATAACCATCAGCATGAAAATGATGCGGCCGGATCGCATACGGAGCGGCATTCCATGTGCAGTACACGGGTTATGACCGATTGATTTTATTCTTCTTTGTGGCATGCAATTGTTCTGATAACGATCTATCGTTGTTGAGATTGAAACGCTTCCTTTCGAAGAAACATTTTAGATCGGGCAGCGCAAGGCCCGATGATAACCGTTCATCTCAATTCCGCATTGATAACCGGCGCTTATTCAATCTGCCGCCCTTGGATCACCCGAATCAGGTTTCCGTATAAAACTAACCTTCCATAAAAAAGTCAAGCGGATCAGCAAAATTCCATCCTTTCCCGGTGTTATAAAACCGATGCGGTCAAATCCATGCAACAGGGTTCCTCGGTAACTTCCCCATGGCTCTTACCTTGTAATTCGACAGATTGTGTGTTAAATCTGCCCGCATTCGGTACCATCGCCTCAAGGGGGTCGTTTTAGAAGTCAGGATTCCCGCATGAGTTCATGGAACAGGTAAAATTTAACCAGTTGAGTATATACGATATATTTAAAATCGCAACTTCCGTATGGAAAAAATTTACTCCGCATGAAAATCATACATATTGTCGGTCGGCAGAAAAACGGAAAAACAACCTTAATCGTCGACCTGATTGCAGAAATGAAAAAACACGGTATTCGTGTCGGGACCCTGAAACACAGCAGCCATGCTCACGAGCTGGACAAACCCGGAAAAGACTCTTTCCTCCACAGGAAGGCAGGCTCCATTCCCTCGGCAATCGCGACAAAGGATCAGATAGCGGTTTTTCTGCCTAGGGAGCCCCATGAAAACCCCTTTGAAAAAATAGCGCCGATTTTCAACAACACCGATCTGGTTCTGGTGGAAGGATATGGCAGCGGTCCGGGAAAAAAGGTTGAAGTCTGGAGAAAAGAAGCTGGTACGTCGCCCCTTGTCTTTGAACGAAACAACATTGAAGCCGTTATCACAGATGACCCCATCAAAACAGACCGGCCCGTATGGCCCAGAAACGATATCCGCGGACTTATGGATCACATTTTAGAACTGGCCGACTTGAAAAAACCATCTGACTGTTTTCAGGATATTCATCTTGCCTCATCTTGAAACAACGCGTAAGAATATACCGGTATTCTGCGATGAAAGCTTTGTAGAACACGTTCAAGAGAGGTTTGCCTGACAGGAGAAAACCATGGAAATCAAAAAATTTACAGATATCGAACCGACCCGTTTCAACGGCGAAACCGTAAAAGAGGTGACCGGACGTGTGCTGATCGGCAAGGAGGATGGTGCGGAAAACTTCTGCATGAGACTGTTTGAACTTTCCAGGGGCGGATTCTCACCCCGGCACACCCATGACTGGGAACATGAAATTTTCATCTATTCCGGCCAGGGCGCGGTTTTCAGGGATGGAGGCTGGGTTCCACTGGAACCGGGCTGTGCCGTCTTCATACCGGGAAACGAAGAGCACCAGATGAAAAATACAGGGGACAAGCCGTTCCGATTTATCTGCATGATACCGGCCGGACCTCCGGAACTCTGATGGCTTCGTAAAAGTACATTCCAGGCCTTGAAAGTCGAACGGCTTCCAAAACATTTTACCCGGGAAAACCCAGGAGATACGATGAACTCTCTCAATCAGGTAAAGGGCGAACAGATCCACAACAGAAACATTAACATTTCAACCTTCGACTGCAAAGAAGGCGGCATCATCGTAGAGGGCGAACTCAAGGACAATCGTCTCAAATCATACCATAAAATTAGTGGAGAAAAGGCTCTTCCAGGAGTGGTTCACCACATGATCATCCGGATGCACGTTCTGGGCGCGGGCCTTGCGATAAAAGATATCGAGGCTGAAATGCCGGGGGTCCCGCGTGATGAATGCCGGGAAACCATAAACAGCCTGCATATCGTCAAGGGTATGAACATCTCGCCCGGATTCACGCTGAGAGTGAAAACCGTTCTAGGCGGTCCAACCGGGTGTTCTCACCTTGCGGCACTCCTCCTGGCCATGGCGCCGGCCGCAGTGCAGGGTTACTGGGCTCATTATGCAAAGGAACCCCTGCCGGATGAATTTTCAAAGGACCTCATGAACCAGTACCTCATCGATACCTGCTGGGTCTGGAGAAGAGAGGGTAAATTCGCGCAGGAGCTTCTTGAAAGAGCAGAAGGCCGAAAAAAAGGAGGTCCCCCTTGAAATTCCTGATTATCGGAGGTGACGCAGCTGGAATGAGCGCTGCCAGCAGAGCCAAAAGAAACCGACCGGAGATGGAAGTTACGGTTCTTGAAAAAACATCGGATGTTTCTTACAGCGCATGCGGCATGCCGTATAATATCGCGGACACGAAAAGGGAGATAGAAGACCTTGTTGTCCGGCAAGCCCGGGTATTCAGGGAAAAACAGAATATCAATCTTCACACCGGCCACCTTGTCCGGTCTGTTGATCCGAAAGCGCGGAAGGTTTCCGGGGTGTCCGACCAGGGGACGGCTTTTGAATTTTCCTATGACAAGCTCCTGATCGCGACCGGGGGGTCTCCGGTTGTCCCCGATCTTCCGGGATTTGATCTGCCTGCCGTCAAGGTATTGAAAAGTCTCGATGACGGCAGAAAAATAAAAGCCTTTATCCAGCAAAACCATGTCCGGAAAGCCGTAATCATCGGCATGGGATATATCGGCCTTGAAATGTGCGAGGCGCTCCGCGCGCTTTCCATTCAGGTGGACATGGTAAAACCCGGTCCTGTTTTTATTCCGTGGATGGAAAGTCGGCTTTCAGACACGGTCAAAGAGGAGGTCGAGTCGCATGAGGTGACGCTGCATGCCGGGCACGAGGTGGAAAAAATTGAATCCAAAAACAACCGGTTGAATGTGGTGTGCAAAGACCTGACCATCGAGGCGGACCTCGTGCTGGTTGCCATGGGAATCCGGCCGAACAGCGAGCTGGCTCTTGACGCCGGTATTCAGGGCGGAGCCGCGAATGCGATCGGCGTAGATAAAATGCTTCGGACATCCGATGAAAACATATATGCCGCTGGAGACTGCGCGGACGCCTGTCATGTCGTCACCGGCAAAAACGTCTGGATACCTCTTGCACTCCGGGCTAACCGGGCAGGCTGGGCCGTGGCGGACAATGTCTGCGGAAAAAATGTTGAACTCCCGGGAATAGCCGGAACCGCTGTATTCAAGGTGTTTGGCCTGGAAGTAGCCCGTACGGGCATTACGGAAAGAGAAGCGTTAAAATCCGGCTTTGCACCGGTATCGGAAACCATAAAATCCAGATCACGCGCCCATGCGCATCCCGGAGCCTCGACCATATGGGTTCATCTGACCGGCGATCAAAAGACAGGCCGCCTGTTGGGCGCTCAAATGGTGGGAAAAGAAGGAGCGGCGCACCGCATTAACGCGGTGGCGGTTGCGCTGCACAACCAGATGAGCGTGGATCAGTTCAGCCAGACCGACCTGGCCTACGCACCGCCCTTTGGGCCGGTGTGGGATCCCCTGCTCACCGCGGCGAACCAGCTTTTGAAAAAGATGGGGATGACGTAGTGATGGCTCTGCAAAAAGCCGGGGGGTGGTGCCTGCGCCGCTCTCTGCAAGGCTGCGGCAGCCATCTCTTGTAAAAACCTTTTTTCAGCAATCGTTTCGACTTCATCTTGAAACCCGGATGAAATTTTACTATTCTATAAAACGGAAATACGTAACGGATTGAGGTCTCGGGGAGTTGACAGTAAAATTCCGCCCTTGCAGCGGAATGGATGATTTTTTATATCGTGTACTGTTTGGACCGATTAAAAAGGGAGAACACACCATGCAACCTCTGTTTCCCCATTTGCCGAAACGCATCGCAGGCCTGGAGGAGCTGGCGGAAAATCTCTGGTGGAGCTGGAATCCGGGCGCACGAATGCTCTTCAAGACACTTGACCGGCAGGCCTGGAAGGAAAGCGGGCACAACCCGGACAAGATGCTCCGGGAACTTCCCCGCGAAATCCTGAAAAAAGCCGTCGCGGACGCCGGCTACCTGAATCGGTATGATGCCGTGCTGAAAGTGTTCCATAACTACATTCAGAAAAAAGAGTGCCATCTGCTGGAGCCGGTTTTACGGGACCAGAAGTTTGCAGTGGCTTACTTTTCCGCGGAATACGGTCTTCACCGCTCGTTACCCTTCTATGCCGGAGGGCTGGGCTTTCTGGCAGGAGACTACATCAAGGAATGCAGCGACTTGTGTTTCCCGCTGGTAGCGGTGGGTTTCATGTATCCGGAGGGCTATCTCCGGCAGCAGATCCGGGATGACGGCTGGCAGGAAAACCTCGACGAGTCCATCAACCGCGAGGCCGCACCAATTTCCAAGGTACTGGGTGAGGATGAACAGCAGCTCGTCGTACAAATCCCGATGACCGATCCACCCATCCATGTCGCGGTGTGGAAGGTCGCTGTCGGACGCATCCCCCTTTACCTGATGGACACGGATGTCGAGATCAACGATCCCTGGAACAGAGGAATAAGCGCCAGGCTCTACACCGGCGACCTTGAGCAGCGCCTGCGCCAGGAAATTGTCCTGGGGCTCGGCGGCGCAGAGGTACTCAAAACCTTAAAGATAGGCCATTACCTCCTGCACCTGAACGAAGGCCATGCGGCTTTCGCTCTCCTGGAACGTATCCGGGAGCATGTTCAAGCAGGCAGCGAATTTGCCGAAGCTCGCGAAAAGATCATCCATTCTACAATCTTTACCACCCATACCCCGGTTCCAGCAGGTCACGATGTCTTTCCCTTCCACTTGATCGAAAAATACTTTCACTCCTACTGGCCTGACCTGGGTCTTGACCGCGACACTTTTTTTAAACTGGGAATCCACCCGGAATATCCGGACGCCGGATTCAACATGACGGCTTTTGCGATGAGATTATCCGGCTGTCGGAACAGTGTGAGCAAACAGCATGCCGAGGTCTCCCGGAAGATGTGGCGAAGCTTGTGGCCCGAAGCGTCCGAAGATCAGGTCCCCATCGATTACGTCACCAACGGCGTGCATGTGCCCACCTGGATCGAACCGAAAATGAAGCTTCTGCTGGACAGGTATCTCGGGACGGATTGGCTGGATAAGCATGACGATCCGGCTGTCTGGAGACCTCTCGACGACATCCCCGAAACCGAGCTGTGGCAGACCCACTACTGGCTCAAGGTGAAACTGATCGATGCGATCCGGGAGCGTGTGCGGCAGCGCTGGGCCAAAGGAGATGCCGGCGCCTCCATCCTGCTTGCCGGTGGCGCTTTTCTGGAACCCTCTGTTCTTACACTCGGCTTTGCCCGCCGGTTCGCCACCTACAAAAGAGCCCTGTTGATATTCGAGGATCTGGAACGTCTTAAAAAGCATTTAAAGGATCGCTGGCGTCCCATACAGATCATATTCGCCGGCAAAGCCCACCCTGCAGACGATCCCGGCAAGCGGCTGCTGCAAAACCTCTTCAACCTGGCACGCGATCCGCAGCTTGCGGGAAGAATCGCCTTTGTGGAGGATTACGGCGAGCAGCTGGCCCAGTACCTGGTGCATGGAGTCGATGTGTGGCTGAATACTCCTCTTCCTCCTCTTGAAGCCTGCGGGACGAGCGGCATGAAGGCCGCACTGAACGGAGTACCGCATTTAAGCATCCTGGACGGCTGGTGGGGAGAAGGATTTAACGGCAAAAATGGCTGGGCGATCGAACACGACCACACCTCGGCCGGCCCGGATCGCAGCGATGCCGATCGAATTTACAAAACCCTTGAAGAAGAGATCATACCGCTTTACTACAAAATGTCTGACATCGGCGTTCCGCATGATTGGGTCAAGATGATGAAGGAGTCCATGAAAAGCAATGCAGCCCGGTTTTCCGCCCGCAGAATGGTCAAGGAATATATCGACAAGTTCTATTCCAGGAGTATTCAAAAAACACTGAAAGATTAGTTCGTTATTCCCTGCAGCCGACTTTGTTTTATAAACATTTTCACAGATGAAGAGTAATGGAACCAGGCAGGAGGCTCCTGATAACCGGTAAAAGACCGGTCTCCCGTAAAAAATAAAATTATTCTGAAAATCTTATGGTTTCGATGACAGAATGTATGGTAGGGTTACAGAATCAGTAAAACAATCCGGGCTTCAAACACAGGGATAAAAAAGGGGTATGATGTTCTCGATATTCACGAAAAATGCCGTGATCGATGGGAAGACGGTTAAATTCAGAAAAGGAATGACCATCCTTGAGGCAGCGCGTCAGGCCGGTATTGAAATCCCCACGCTGTGCCATGTTGAAAACCATTCGCCTACCGGCGTATGCCGGGTATGTGTGGTGGAGGTTGAAGGTTTCCGGACGCTGGTGGGAGCGTGCCATACGCCCGTCTCCGAAGGGATGGTGATCCGGACAAACTCTCCAAAAGTTCTGGCGGTGCGAAGAGGGATTGTGGAGCTGATGCTCTCCGCCCATACCGGCAACTGCGTCAACGACCCCCATGCCGAGGAGTGCAGGCTGCACAACCTTGCTTCGGACCACGAAGTCGGCGCGCCACGGTTTACCATCACCCAGCCGCGATTCTATCCGGCTGAGGATGAAAATCCCTATATCCGGAGGGACCTGTCAAAATGCATTCTCTGCCGGAAATGCATCACCGCGTGCCGGGAAATAGCCGGGAAAAACGTCTTGAGCATTGCCTACCGGGGATTTGAATCCAAAGTGATCGCGGGATATGACACCGCCCTGACAACGAATGAATGCCGGGACTGCGGTATCTGCATCGATACCTGCCCCACCGGGGCGCTGAGCAGATCAAAAGGATTTCAAGCCGATCAAACCGGCCGGGCCGCAAAAGGAAGCTCTCCAAAAAAGAGATCAACAATAAAATCCGGCCGTGCAGAACTGCTGCCCCTTCTCAAGAAAGAACTGGATGAATGCGGATGCCTTTCACCGGAAGCCATGAAGCGGGTAGCGCAAAAAACAGATCTTCCGCTGAATGAAACCTATGGTGTTTCCAGTTTTTATTCGTTTCTTCCCCGGGAGGGAAACGGAACAAACAGAATACGGATCTGCCGGTGTGTGCCCTGTATGCTGAAAGAAGGGCGGTCTGTGATCACGGCCCTGCAGGAGACGCTGGGTATCGGCCCGGGTGAGATGACGCCGGACAAAAAGTTCTCGCTTGAACTGGCAGGCTGTATCGGCGCCTGTGATCAGGCACCGGCAATGCTGATCAATGACAAGCTGTTCGGAAACCTGACCCCGGACAAGACCGTGGAGATTCTAAAGGCGTATTAAACCATTGGAATACAGGAGGCATGCAGTGCCTGAGAAACGCGTTGTATTGAAAAATTGCGGCATTGTCGACCCCCGGGACATATCGTCATACCTGGAAAAGGGCGGTTTTAAGGCTTTCATGAAGGCCCGCGACACCATGAAGCCGGACCGGATCATCGACGAAATCAAGCAATCAGGCCTGACCGGAAGAGGCGGTGCCGGTTTCAGCTGCGGTTTGAAATGGGAACTTGCCGGAAACACCCGATCCAGACGAAAATATCTGATCTGCAATGCCGACGAAGGCGAGGTCGGGGCATTCAAGGACAACTATATTTTAACCCATGACCCTTTCGGGCTGATCGAGGGGATGTGTATTGCCGGCCTTGCTATCGGTGCCGCGAGGGGTTACATTTACCTGCGGGCGGAATATCATGCCCTGCTGGACCTGCTGTCAAACGCGATAGAGCAGACACGGCGCAAAGGCTTCCTGAAGCATATGGACATCACGATTTTCGAGGGGGCCGGAGCGTACATCTGCGGAGAAGAGTCGGCATTGATGAACTCCATTGAAGGACTTCGGGGAGAATCGCGCTTCAAACCGCCCTACCCGCCCAACCAGGGTCTCTGGAAACAGCCCACCATCATCAATAATGTTGAAACCCTGATGAATGTTCCGTTCATCATCCAGAACGGCGCCGGCACATTCCGCTCCATTGGAACATCAAGGAGCCGGGGGACCAAAGTGTTCAGCGTCAGCGGTGATGTCCGGCATCCAGGAGTTTATGAACTGGAAATGGGTGCCACCCTGAAAGAACTGGTCATCGACCTGGCAGGTGCCCGGGATGTCAAGGCGGTTCAGATCGGCGGCGCTACCGGCAATATCCTTCCCCGGGACAGGATCGACACGCCCCTGTCCCATGAAACCGTTCTCGGCTCCGGGGCGGTGGTTGTTTTAAACCGCACCCGAAGCATCATCGAGGTGGTGCATAATGACATCGTTTTTCTGCACGAGGAATCCTGCGGAAAATGCACCCCGTGCAGGGATGGCCTGGAAGCCATGATCGAGATTTACGACAGGCTCGTCAGGGGCGAGGGGGTAAAAGAGGATATCCGTGTTCTGGAAGAACTGTCACAGGTGATGTCCCTGGGTTCATTGTGCGGGCTGGGCCAGGCCGCGCCCGTTCCGGTATTGGATTCGCTGAGATATTTCAAGGAAGAATATACAACGCTGATTCAACAGTCAGCCTATATTCGTAATGTTACCGCAAAAGGGTTATCCCGTATTCCGTAGGAGGTTCAGATGGGAGTCTTTTCGGATAAAGAAAAACAAACGATGCGCGAGATGCAGGACAACCTGCAGGCAGATCCTTCTCCGCTCAACACCTACACCCATATTGGAAAACGCGGCCCGCGCAGGCTGGACGGATATCTGAAGGCCGGTGGAAAAGCGGACTATACCATTGACGTCCAGCTTCCGGGAATGCTGCACATGAAATTTCTCGACTCACCGTTTCCCCATGCCAAAATAAAAAAAATAGATACGAGCGAAGCCGAACAGCTGCCGGGTGTCCGATATGTCCTGCGTTATGATAATCCTGAATTGCCGAAACGCGCCAGCCTGGGAAAGGTGGCGGGCCTGTATGGCGATCCTGCGCCGCTTTCGGGAATCGCCCATTTTGAAGGAGAACCGATGGGGGTTGCAATCGCTGCGGAAACCGAAGCCATCGCCGAAGAAGCGCTCTCGCTCGTCAGGACCGAGTGGGATGAACGGCTGTTTCACCTGGATATCCACAAGGCCGGAGAAAAGGAGGTTCATCTGTCGTATCCGGAAATGTATCCGGATTCGAATTACTGGAATAACGGGCTTTTTGATGTCATGACCCAGGGCGATGTGAAAAAGGGATTCGCGGAATCGGAGCGGGTAATCGAATTTCAGTTTACGCGGCGCGGGCATACCTGGATCGGGCCGGAACGTCCCTGCGGGGTTTTCCGATGGAAAGGCGACTGTCCTGAAGTCTGGGTAAAGCAGCAGCGCCCCCACCTGGTCAAAAAAAATCTGTCCACCTGGTATGGCGGCGTACCGATGAATAAGATCCAATTGCACTGTCTATACCAGGGCGCCAGCTTCGGAGGGTGGGTGCAGGTGCCGTGGAATATGGGTCCGTTATACTGCGCCGGCTTTGTGGCCCGAAAAACCGGCCGTCCGGTAAAGTATGTGTTCAGCCGCCGCGAGGATTTTTATGGCGGATCCATGGACGGCGGGGCATACCGCTTCAAGGTGGGATTCAACACAGACGGCACCATTGTCGCCGTGGAAGGGACATCCACCTGCGAGAACCAGATCTGGCCTGTATTCAATCCCATCAATCATCTGCGGGAAAATACCAGAATCCCCCATCTGTGGGGAAAGATCGAAAGTGTCTGGGTCAACAAGGGACCGACCGTCCCCACGAGATGCGAACAGCTTCCCACGACCCTGAGTCTGACGGCGATTTTCAGCCGCGTCGCGGCCGAGTGCGGGCTCGATCCGGTGGAAGTGGCCCTGAAGAATGACGGTGTCGAGGGACATGGCAAGATCCACCTGGACGAAGAGAAAAAAAGGCTGGGATTTCCCGTCATCGACAGCCTGAAGGCATGCGTGGAAAAGGGAAAGGCCGCCATAAACTGGGATGAGGTATGGCACCTGCCCCGCGCGAAACGGCTGCCGAACGGACGGATGCATGGCCTGGGATTTACCTGGACCAATGAGTGGGATGATTCCCTGGGCTCCAGCGAGATGGCCATCCGCATTGAACGAAACGATGGAACCGCTACAATCCTTTCCATGGGCTGCGACAACGGCGTTGACGCGGAAAACACTTACTGCCGTATCGCGGCAGACGAACTGGGGCTGCGCCTGGAAGATGTCCATTACAACCCCCAGGTGGATCCGGGATTTTTTCGCATGTCCCCGGATTCCTCCACGAACCTGTCAGTCAATGGTTGGGCTGTACGGCATGCCGCAAGGATTCTGAAGCAGCGAATTCTGGAAGCGGCTGTCGGACCGACGGCAAAAACCCAGAGAGGAAGTTTCCGGCCCGCATTCCCGGATTGCACGCCGGAGGACCTGGACATTATCGACAGTGTTATCGTGAAAAAATCAGATCCGTCGGAACAGATGAGACTGGCGGATTTTATCCGGGAGGCCGGCCAGTCCGGCCCCATCACCTCCACGGAAAACGCCGGCTTCCGGTGGGCGTTTACCGAACCCCTGTTTGCCTTCAGCTACCACGTGCAGGTGGGAAGTTACAACCCGGAAAATCCAAGACCGCACTTTACCCGGCAGGCGCACTTCCTCGAAGTTGAAGTGGATACCGATACCGGCGAAATTTTCATTACCAAAGTCGTCAACGTCAATGATGTGGGCAAGGCCATAAACCCCATGAGCTGTGAGGGCCAGCAATACGGCGGCTCCATCATGGGATTGAGCCGGGGGAAATTCGAGGAGATGATCTATGATCCTGCCACCGGTGTCATGCTCAACGGCAACCTGCTGGACTATAAAATAGCGACCACGCTGGATGTGGAAGCGCCGATCGAAACGATTCTGATCGAAAGCGGCATGGGATATGGGCCATACGGATCCGTCGGTATTGGTGAAGATGTGGGAACGGTCATGACCGGCCTGATCGGGCCTGCCGTGCACAATGCGATCGGTGTGTGGATCGACGATCACCCGATCACACCGGACAAGGTTCTTAAAGCGCTCGGGAAACTATAACGGAGGAAAGAATATGAAGGAGCATGAGATGAAAGACTTCATATGCCCCTATTGCAGCAAAACGTTGGATTCACCGGAAGGGATGAAAAATCACATCCTCACCGATCACCGGGGCAGCAATTTGCCGTCCCGGGAAGGACAGATCCGGCTGAGCATCAATGGAAAAAATTATGCCCTGGAGGTTAAACCCGCCTTCACCTTATATCAGCTGATTCATGATCAACTCGGGTTGACCGGTGCCAAGCAGTTTTGCGACCGGGGCGCATGCGGCTCCTGCACGGTCATCATGGAGGGGAAGCCGGTTCTTTCCTGCATGATTCTGGCCATCGAATGCGACGGCAAAACCATCGAAACCGTGGAGGGAATCGCGGAGAGCGGGCATCCGTTGATTGATTCCTATGTCAAGCATCATGCAATGCAATGCGGCTACTGCACGCCGGGTTTTGTCACGACATCCAAGGCGCTTCTGGACAAAAATCCCGAGCCGACCGAAAAGGAGATCCGAACCGCGCTTTCCGGAAACCTGTGCCGCTGCGGAACCTATCCCCAGCATACGATCGCTGTTATGGAAGCCGCTGAAAATTTGAGATCCCAAAAAAAGTAGAGAGGCAGATCCCATGAGAGATTTCACGCATTTCAATGCCCAATCCGTTGACGAAGCCGTGTCCCTTCTGGGCCGTTACGGCGGAAACGCCGGTATTATCGCGGGGGGCACTGATCTACTCGGCAAAATGAAGGACCGGATATTACAGACCTATCCGGAGGCCCTCATCAATATCAAGACCATACCCGGCCTTGACGCTATCGAAGAGAAAGACGGGATGCTCTCCATCGGCTCACTGGCGACGCTGGCCCGGGTGGCGGAGCATCCGATCATCCGGTCAAAATACGCGGCACTGGCTGAAGCCGCGGGCCGGACCGCATCCCCTCATCTCCGAAACATGGGCACGATTGGCGGCAACCTCTGCCAGGATATCCGGTGCTGGTATTACAGGGCGCCTCAAAACCGGTTCTCGTGCCTTCGAAAAGGCGGCGGCAGGTGTTATGCCATCAAGGGGGACAACCGGTATCATTCCATTTTCGGCGGCAGTGTCCGGGGTGGATGTTTTGCGGTGCATCCCAGCGATACGGCACCGGCGCTGATCGCCCTGAATGCCGAAATCCTGACATCGAAACGAAGCATCAACGTTGCGGACTTTTTTAATGTGGGCATCCATCACACAACGGTTTTGGAGAACGATGAGATCGTTACGGCAATCCATCTGCCGGAACCGGTTCAGGGCACCCGAAGTGCCTTCATGAAGTTCGCCCTGAGAAAATCGATCGATTTCCACATTGTCAACTGCGCGGCTGCAATCACATTCGAAAAGGAAATCGTGACACATGCCCGGATCTGTCTGAATGCCGTGAGTGTCGTTCCCCGCAAGGCAGTGGAAGCGGAACGGGTTTTACTCGGCAGCGCCATGGATGAAAAAATCGCGGAACAAGCCGGGATGGCCGCTGTAGCCGACGCAAAACCCATGGAAGGAAATGCCTACATGGTTCCGATCACCAAAACCCTTGTCACAAGAACGATCCTTGCGTGTGGTAATATCAATGGAGGCTGATCAAAGATGAAATTCTCGATCCTGATGGGTATCCTGCCCCTGATCATAAAGCTGAACATCAAAACAAAAAAATATGTCCGTGATATGCTCAGCACCCACAATTACCGGTTTGTCATGATGACAAAGGACAAAAAACAGGGGAAGCGGTTTATTTTCCAGGATGGGACTTTTTCCGCGGATAATGTCCTGACCGAATATGAACTGGCTTATGTGTGGAGGGATGGGAATACAGCCTTTAAAGTCCTCACGAATCCGGATCCCACCGGCCTGTTCAAGGCGGAAGCCAACCGGGATCTGGAGATAAGGGGTGACCGGACACTGAGTATTCCGTTCAACATTTTCCTGGGGTATGCCACCGGCAATTTTAAAAAAAAATAACCGCCCATGCAAAAGAAAAAATTGAAAATACATGTTGAATACGCGGGATTTCTCAATGCGCGGGAAATTGAAAGAAACCCCGTGATCGAGATGCCGGAAGATAGCACCCTTTCCGATTTATACCTTCGGCTGGGTGTTCAGGAAAATCATGGGGGCATGCAATCCTTCATCAACCATGACGCGGCCTGGAAATCCACAAAATTGAAAGACAATGATCATGTTACGATTGTATCGATCGTCACGGGCGGGTGATGGTTTTCGGACACATGGAACAGCAGCGCATATGATATAGCGATGGATAATATTTTTACAGCAGTATTCAATTTTCTGAAAACAGGCGAAGAGGCCGTACTCGTCAGGGTTGTCAGCGATCAAGGCTCGACACCCCGTTCAGCAGGGGCCAGGATGGCGATCGGCCGAAGCGGGCAGATCGTCGGCACGATCGGCGGCGGGATAGTCGATGCCACGGCAATCCAAAAGGCCGAGGAAACATTTGAAACCACCTGTTCGGCTTTCTCGACAATCGATATGTCTGCCGAAGATGCTGCCGGGGCCGATATGATCTGCGGCGGCAGGCTCACGTTCCTGTGCGAGTATATTCCTTCGGACGATCAGACCATCCGTTTTTTCGAATCTCTCAGCGCGGCGCAGCAATCGCGCCGGGAACATTTGTTATGCACGGAATTCGACAACAATGAAGAATGCCCCAGGACTGTCAGCCGGTTTCTGTTGACAGATGGAAACCTTCATAAAACAGTTTCCCTGTCACCGGATTTTCAAAACAAACTCCGGGAAAAGGGCAAGACCATCGCCGGGTCCGCTTTTGTTGTCATGGACGGCCGAAAATACTGCATCGACGTTCTTGAAAGCAGGGAGTCCCTGGTTATCTTCGGTGCCGGGCATGTCGCGAAAGAAGTCGCCGCCCTTGCCGCGAATGTCGGTTTCCGCATCATCGTCCTCGACGACCGGGAGGAGTTCGCCAATGAAAAACGCTTTCCCGCGCCTGCCGAGGTTTTCGTGCTGGATTCGTTTGAGGAATGCTTCCGGAACCTTGACAGCGGCAAACACAGCTATATCGTAATCGTAACGCGGGGACACGCTCATGATAAAACCGTATTGGCCCAGGCCTTAAAAACAGATGCAGGCTACATCGGAATGATCGGGAGCAGAAAAAAACGGGATGCCATATACAACGCCCTCCTGAAAGAAGGCTTCACCGGCGAAGATCTTAAAAGGGTGCACTGCCCCATCGGCCTTCCAATTGACACGGAAACGCCGGAGGAGATCGCAGTGAGCATTGTGGGGCAGCTGATACACCTTCGATCGCAGAAAAGATGATGGACCGGCCTGACATAACGGCAGTCATCCTGGCGGCAGGCTATTCCAGTCGGATGGGATGCTTCAAACCCCTGTTGAAAATCGGGGAGCAGACCTTCCTCGAAAGAGCGGTTTCCCTGTTCAGAGACACGGGGATACGAGACATCCGTGTCGTTGTAGGAGATCGCAGGGAACGCATTGAACCGATTCTTGAAAAAGCCGGAATACAAACCATCGTCAACGCGGCCAACAGCCGGGAGATGTTCTCCTCCGTGCTTGCCGCGCTCCATGAGCTGGAGCCCGTGGTCCGGTCGATCATGCTGCTGCCTGTCGATATCCCCCTGGTGCGGAGCTGGACCATCCGATATTTATTGCAAAAGCATTACCTGGGCCGGGATCGAATCCTGATCCCCTGCTTTCAGGGTAAACGGGGCCACCCGGTTATCATCCCCGCGAATCATTTCAGCGTCATCAAACAGTGGACCGGAAAAGACGGCCTCCGGGGCGCCTTCAGCCGGCTTGCCGATAAAACGACCTCCGTTCCGGTAGCGGATGCCGGCATCCTTTTTGATGTGGACACGCCTCATGACTATGAAGCCTTAAAAAAAAGATGGTTGAACAATGCGGTTCCGACCCGGGAGGAGTGCGAGGCGATCCTCAAGGATGTGGTTTGCGTGGAGGAGAGGATTTACGCCCATGGCCTTGCCGTATCCAGGGTGGCGGAAAAGATTTGCAATGCCCTGGTTCGTTCAGGCGGCTTACTGGATTGCAATCAGGTGATTGCAGCCGGCCTTCTTCACGATCTGGCCAAGGGAAATCCGCGCCACGATCAGAAAGCAGCCGAAATGCTGACGGAAATGGGTTATGCCGGGATCGCGCCGATTGTGGCCGCCCATACCGATATCGCGTGTTCTCCAGATGAGCCGGTCAACCCTTCCGAAGTGCTGTACCTGGCGGACAAGATGGTAAGCGGAACCGCGATTGTTTCTCTTAAAAGGCGGTTTCATGAGGCGCTTCAAACATATGGTCATGATCCGGAAATCAGAAAGAAGATCGAAAAGCGATTTCAAAATGCCCTGCTGATCAGAGAAAAAATTGAAGCAGTTCTCGGAGAGCCGTTATCAGGATATATGAACACGGGATGATCTGTATTTACCTTAACAAGGCGACCTGCTGCCGCCATGAATTCGGAGACTGAACATGAAACTGAAATACTTTATGCCGTTGATCACATTTTTTATTCCAACATGGATTCTTACCTATTTTTTCTGGCCTGAAGCGTTTTCACAATACCCCAGGCAGAACATGGAAAGCCTGATCGGGATGCTCGTCATGTGGTTTTTCATGGGGCTGAACTATTATCTGGGCATCCGGTCGGTTGTTGCCGATAAAAAAGGGGAACAATAGCCTTTCTATCGATTGCGTCCCATACCGTGCGATAGAGCGCGCTGTGGATATCGTGAATGGAGGACGGCTGCGGACAAAAAATTGCTCATTTGAATTGACTGTGTCATAACAGCTGGGCAACAACTAAAGGAGTAAATTAAACGATGGATACAAACGCAGAATGGATGCTCAAAAAATATAAAATATTTTCGATTATCTATGACAATATTTTTGATATTCTCGAGAAAATTGTCTTTGTGGAGAAAGATAAAAACCCTAGGTTGTTGCTCTCTAAAAAAATTCAGGAAGAAGGTGAAGGATTCGATATATTGGATGTCTGCTCCGGAACGGGCAAAGGATCTCTTTCCATTGCGGATACGAATAATAAGATTATTGGGATAGACATCTCTCCTCACATGCTCGCTCTTGCGAACAAAAAAAAATATAAATTAAAAATTGAAAATATTTCTTTTATAGAAATGGATGTTAGAAAAATGGATTTCCCATCTGATAAATTTGATATCGAGATGGTATCTTTTGGCCTGCACGAAATGGAATATGAATTAATGGTAGTCGTTCTAAAGGAGATGCACAGGACATTGCGAAGGGGCGGCAAACTGTTTATTCTTGATTATGCGACTGAAGACCGATTTATTCTAAAGCAAATTTATTCTATCTATTTGAAGCTCTCTTATCCGGAGCATGTCCGTAGATTTTTGGAATATGACTGGAATCAGATATTGACGGATATTGGCTTTCATATGGAAGAAATTCAAAAATGCACAATATCTCAAATAATTTGCGCGACAAAACTATAATCATCCTCCCAAGGATTAAAGTCAGCGGAATCAGAAACATGATGCGACTTGACAACAGGAAAAGAACAAAAAAAGGCAAGGAAACCCACAATACGAAGGAGCACACGAATGAAGCAATGGATTTTTCTTTCGGTAGCGATCGTCAGCGAGGTAGTTGCAACCTCGGCGCTGAAAGCATCTGAGGGTTTTTCTCGTTTGTGGCCATCGCTGATCGTCGTCGTGGGGTATGCAGCGGCATTTTACTTTCTGTCGCTTACCCTCAAAACAGTTCCGGTTGGAGTGGCTTATGCTATCTGGTCGGGAGCGGGGGTTGCTCTTATTACTTTGATTGCATGGCTCGTGTTCGGGCAATCTCTGGATATTCCGGCAATCATCGGTCTGCTGCTCATTGTTGCGGGCGTGGTCGTTCTCAACGTGTTTTCCAGAACCGTTTCTCACTCATAAAACGACAAACCCATCGTTCAACCGTTCAGCGTTTTTAATAAGAGATCTGGGATTTTTTGGAGTATAATCCATGAGATCGGCACAATCTTCCTGAAGTGCCATTTCAAAAAATTACAGGTCTTTGAAATTAAAAAAGGTAATTTCCATGACAAATCATTTTCAAGACGATCTCCATAACCCGGAAAAATTCGTCATCACCATGGAACTGGTGCCCAAAGCCGAATCCTCAGGCCGATCCATTGACACGGTTCTGGAACTGGCCGATGGCGCCCGCAGTGACGGGCGACTGTCGGCGGTCACCATCACCGATAACCCCGGCGGTAATCCTTCCTTGAGCCCGGATGTGCTGGGCAGCGAAATCATGAAAAACAATATGAATGTCATTATCCACTTTACCTGCCGGGACATGAATCGGGCGGGCATGGAAAGCCGGGCCCTGCAGTTGATGCGCATGGGGATGACCAATATTCTGGCGCTGACCGGGGATTATTCGGGAAAGGGATTTGGCGGCCAGAGCGCGCCGGTCTTTGATCTGGATTCCACCAATCTCCTGTGCATGTTTTCCATGCTCAATGAAAAAGTCCGAAAAAAAGGCGATGTGGATTTTATTTTTCCAGGATGCGCGGTATCGCCGTTTAAATGGACGGAGCCGGAATCTTACGCCCAGTATTATAAACTGTTCAAGAAAGTCTCCTCCGGCGCCCGCTTCATCATTACCCAACTGGGGTATGACGTGCGGAAACTCGAAGAATTGATCCGCATTCAGCATCTGTTTCACCTCCATATTCCGGCCATTGCCTCCATTTACCTGCTAACCCCCCGTTCGGCACGGGTGATGAATTCAGGAAAGGTGCCGGGCGCGCTGGTGCATTCGGGCCTTCTTGACATCATTAAAAAAAAATGGACAACGAATAAGCGAAAGGGGTATTTCGCCGCAATCGATCGGGCCGCCAGGCTGGCAGCGATCGCCAAAGGACTGGGTTACCGGGGCATCCATATCGGCGGGGTGCATCGGAATTTCATTACCGTGAAGCGAGTTCTGGACAGAATGGCGGAAATCGAGGATCAGTGGCGGGATTTTATCGGGGAATTTGATTACCCGATGGACGGGAACTATTATGTTTTTAAAAAAGACCCGGCTACAGGTCTTTCATCGGATGTAATCTCGCCCCGAAATACGGTAAAGCCGAACCTTTACCAGCAGGCCCACTTCGGTCTGATGCATGGCCTGCATCAGGCGTTCTTCAGGTTTGACGCCCCCGGGGCGGAGGCTTACGCGCGACTTTGCCGGCGGATTGATAAAAGCCGGCCCGCCACCCATGCATTGAAACTGGTGGAGGACGCGTTTAAAAAAATGATGCTTTCCTGTCAGGGGTGCGGTGATTGCGGCATCCAGCATGCCGGTTTTCTGTGCCCGGAATCCAAATGCCCCAAGCATACCCGCAACGGTCCCTGCGGCGGGAGCCGGAACGGACGGTGCGAGGTGTATCCGGATCAATATTGTATATGGTATCTGGCTTATTTAAGGCTTTCAACCACCGGAAAAACCGATGAATTGGCCGGCGACTGCATTCCGCCGCGCATGTGGGAACTCAACCAAACCTCATCGTGGATGAATTTCCATCTGAAGCGGGATCACCAGAGCGCATCTGCCGTGATCACGCAAACCTGCAATACAAAACCGGATACGGATCAAAAAAACTGATGTTGCCGGGTCAGGACAAAGGCTCGTGAATCAAGAAGTCAGGTGGACAGAACAATGATTCTGACCACCTGATCTCCTTTCAAATCATGAACGCCCACCTGTAGTCCCGGATTTCCGGACAACGCTCAGCCAGATGGCCCGGGTCAGAAGGGAAATCTCAACGCAGAGTTCACCTGCATTTTGGAGCAGAGCGAAAAAATATGAGCTGCCTGATTTTGAATAATCACAAAATATTTCATGATATACAAAAACAAAACTTCAAATTTAAACCAGTCAAGATATCCGTTTACAAGCCCAGGATATCAGCTTGCTTTAAAACCTTGGACA
>CAZOEW010000013.1:0-16110 GCA_964578935.1 uncultured Desulfobacterales bacterium
TCCTCGATACCAAGCTGTTCGATCTCTTCTTTAATCTTCCGTATGATCTGGATCTTGTCTTTTTCGTTCATCCAGTGCGCCTTCATCTCCGTGATCCGCTCACTCATCACCGCGAGCTCTTTTTCCAGACCTTTCAAACGCTCTCTGGAAGAAGGATCCGATTCTTTTTTCAGCGCTTCGCGTTCTATCTCCGTCTGGATAATTTTCCGCTGAATTTCATCAATTTCAGAAGGCATGCTGTCGATCTCGATCCGCAGTTTTGAAGCGCATTCATCAATTAAATCAATGGCTTTATCCGGCAAAAACCGGTCTGCAATATACCGGTCGGACAATGTTGCGGCAGCTACAATTGCGGAGTCTTTTATTCTGACCCCATGATGAACTTCATATTTTTCCTTCAGCCCCCGCAGAATGGAAATGGTATCCTCAACCGTGGGTTCGCTGGTGAATACCGGCTGAAACCGTCTTTCCAGGGCCGCATCCTTTTCAATATATTTTCGATACTCGTTTAAGGTGGTTGCACCGACACAGCGAAGCGTTCCACGGGCAAGCGCCGGTTTCAGCATATTGGAAGCATCCATCGCCCCTTCAGTGGCTCCGGCTCCGACAAGGGTATGCAGTTCGTCAATGAACAGGATAATCTCTCCTTCAGCGCCTTCCACTTCCTTCAGAACGGCTTTCAGTCGATCCTCAAACTCTCCCCTGTATTTCGCTCCGGCAATCAGGGCTCCCATATCAAGCGAAACGAGCCGCTTGTTTTTTAAGGTTTCGGTAATATCGCCTGAAACAATCCGCTGAGCAAGGCCTTCAACAATGGCTGTCTTGCCGACTCCTGGTTCGCCGATCAGCACCGGATTGTTTTTGGTTCTTCTGGAAAGAACCTGAACGATACGCCTGATCTCATCATCCCGCCCGATCACGGGATCCAGCTTGCCGAGCTTTGCGAGTTCCGTCAGGTCTCTGCTGAATTTCTCAAGGGCCTGATATTTTTCCTCCGGGTTTGGGTCCGTAATACACTGATTCCCCCTGAACTCCATCAATGCTTTCAGAATCGACTCTCTTTTGATTCCGCTCCGGCTGAGAATTTTTGCAGCCTCACCCTTCTTTTCCTCCGCAATTGCGAGAAGGATATGTTCCAGGCTGACATACTGGTCCTTCATCTTGGATGCCTCTGAAAAGGCTGCATCCAGTATCGTTTTGGATCGGGAAGAGATATACGCTTCCCCGGTTCCGCCGCCGCTGACTTTTGGTATCCGGTCCAGGGCAAGTGCAAGCTCCTTTTCGATTCCTTTTGGAGAAACACCCAGCTTGCTGAAAATGGACAGGGCAATTCCTTCTTTTTTTCCCAGCATGGCGGAAAGCAAGTGCTCAGGCTCAATCTGCTGATGGTTCAATTTTGAAGCAAGCGACTGAGCCTCCGCAATCAACTCCTGTGATTTTATGGTAAACTTATCAAAACGCATACCCGTCTCCTGAATATCATGTTCGTTCTGAGAGAAAAAATGACAAAATTTTGGATTTACAATAAAATAAGCACAGGCTCGATCTTGTCAAACCTTTAACTTGATGGCTTCGTCAAACCGCTATGCAAGCCATTCATGATCCGGCCGCCAGGCGCGAAGACTTTCATAAAGAGCGATACCAACAGCCGTAGAAAGGTTCAGGCTCCGGATTTCTTTTGTGGAAGGGATATGATAGAGGGAATCCTCGAAATCGGCAAGAACTTGCCCTGGAATTCCCTTTGTTTCGGATCCGAACACAAGAAACATCCTTTCTGATGACGGCATATCCCAGAATGGTTTGTCTCCATTTTTGCTGAACAGGGCGATCTCGCTCTCCTCAGGACTCATCTTTTCCATAAAAATTTGAAAATTATCCCAAACGAAAAGCTTGACCCTGTGCCAGTAGTCAAGCCCGGCCCGTTTCAACTCCTTGCTTTCCAATGAGAATCCAAGTGGTCTGATCAGATGCAGGCGTGCGCCGGTTCCGAGGCAGGTACGCCCGATATTGCCGGTATTCCAGTGTACGTCAGGGGAAAGCAGCACAACATGCCTTTCAAGCGTACAATCAGAATGATGCGATTTAGAGGACAACATGTTGTTTAAATTGCTTAAAATGGCACTACTTCTGTACCTCCGCAGCAGGTTTCTGCGGTTCTTCCTCCGATTTTTTCTTGCCAAAAATCCGCGCCCCGACAATACTGATCTCATAAAGAAACATAAGCGGGACAGCCATCATGACCTGTGTAACCACATCCGGGGGTGTTAAAATCGCTGACACGACGAAAAAAAGCAGAATAGCGTATTTCCGGTTCTTTTTCAGAGAATCCACGGTTACGATTCCAAGCCTGGCCATAAAGGTTATGACCAGCGGAAGCTCAAACACCAGTCCGAACGCGAGAAGCATCTTCGCGGCAAAACTCAGGTACTCGCGCATGGAAGGAAGTGCCTGAATATTCTCATTTGCAAACCCGAGAAAAAACTTAAATCCATATGGAAAAACAATGAAATAACCAAAAAGTGCTCCTCCCAGGAAAAAAAATGTTGAAAGGATGATGATCGGGACTAAAAGGGTTTTTTCCTTTTTATAGAGGCCGGGAGAAACAAACATCCAGAATTCGAAAATAATAACGGGTGATGCAGCCAGAAGGCCGGACAGAAAGGCTACTTTCAAATAGGTGAAAAACGCTTCGGGAAGGCCTGTAAAAATCATTTTGCTGTCCGCCGGCATTACGGAGACAAGCGGATGGATTAAAATCTCAAAAATCTTTTCCTTAAATCCATAGGATACGACAAAGCCGATTCCAACAGCGATAAAGCTCCTGATCAGCCTTGTTCGCAGTTCTTCAAGATGCTCCGTAAAAGGAATTTTATCATCTTCATCCATTTTCAGATCCCGTTGAGGTTCCCGGCTTTTCCATTTTCAGATCATCTTTTTTATCATCAGGTGCATCATCAGATTTTGAAAGGGGATCATTTTTTTTCTCAAACTTGTAATCAAGAGCATCTTTTACATCATCGTTCATTCCGGTAATCGTACGATTGATGTCGTTGAGGTTGTCATCTGCATGAAGGGATTCCTTCAAATCGCTTGTGGCTTTTTTAAACTCCCGGAACGCCTTGCCAAGCGATTTTGCCAGATCAGGAAACTTCTTTGGACCGATAACGATCAGGGCGATTGCCATAATCACGATCATCTCCGGCATGCCGATACCAAACATGATTTTTTTCTCCTGTTAATATAGAACGAAGACCCTCTTTGTACGGTCTTTCAAAAAATGTGTCAAGTGTGTTGATGGTTAACGGCTTTCGGATTCGACGACATCTCGCGTCTCTTCAATTGCCTTTACCGCGATATCTGCCGATAACCGGATAAGATTCCGGCACAATTCGGATCCTTCGATATATGCTCGAAAATCCTTCAGATTTTCAAATGTCCTTCCAGTGATTGTACTGCATTCGAGTGATCCGGCATTTTCCCTGAATTCATTTGCCATCTGTTTGCCGATGGAAAATGTATCCATGGAACGGCCTGATTTTTTCCGCAGCAAATTGATATGGCCGATCAGAAACTTTCTCAAGTTGGAAGAATAGCTCATCCGGCGAAGATTGAAACCGTGTAAAAGGTTCAGTGCTAAAATCGCACCGGATAATGCTCCGCAAAGCACCCCTTTCAGCCCTACACCCCCATCAAAAACAATTGACAGGCGTTCCAGCCGATCGTTTCCGATCCCGGTCCTCTTTCTCACGGATTCAAGAACATTTCCGGCGCAGTGAATGGAGGCGCTGGACTCTATACCTTCAGATGGCTTTTCAGAACAAAAAACCTGAAAATTTTCATTCAGGGTAAGGTGATTTAACGCGCTGCCCGTCAAAAGCATGCACCGAAGCATTTTGCGGCTGGAAAGAAAATACTTCAACTGGCCGGAAATCTTGTGAAAATCGACATTGTTTCTTTCCCTGCACTGGGTTGTGCCGTGCTCTCTTTTAAACCAGTCCAGATAACCGCCCACAGATTTCAGCACAGCACTTTCCGGAAAGGCTTCGCCTTGTTGCAGACGCTGATCAGCCATCAGGGCAATACTCAACGCACCGCCCGTTGCAATGCCGCAGGTGGAACCGTTTGCGACACAGCCGCCTTCCAGCCCGGTTGCGGCCTTGAGAAGGATATCATCTTTTTCACGGATTGCATCCTGCACTCCGCCAACTGTTGCCAGAGCTCAATTTAAAGCTCTCAACAATCTGGTATTATTTTTAAAACTTTGAAGACGTTTTCGAAAATCAGGCATGAACGTATCCTCCGGATCGAAACAGAAAGCTCCTGTGTTTTCCTGAAAAGAGCAACATGGATCTTTTATTCTTTATAGAGCCGGTTTCAATCTTAATCAAATAAAAAAATCCAATGCGTTTAATCAGAAAGCGCAATGACAGGTTTTTTTTGAGAAAATACTTTTCCAGTTCGTTTTCAGGAAAAATTAAAAAACCTTGACATGAGACACGAAAGACTTCTTAAATTGATGTTAATTTTACACAGCGATTTAGAAGACGGTCGAATATCTATTAAACGGAATATTGGGTGATTGCGACGAGTAAGCGATAAAAATTTTATCCGGAGACTGATTTGAAAAGTGGAATCAGACCGAAAGGCAAGTCAAGGAGCTGGATGGATGGAAGGCTGGAAGATCCAAAATGAATTATCAATGCATTCAAAACAAGGGGGAGGCAATGAAAGAAGAAACAACATTCACGTCCTGTCAAGATCCATCGAGACTCGACGGAAAACCCGTTTCCAGAAGGGAATTTATGAGCCGGCTTGCCCTGGGCGGCGGTGCACTGGTGCTTCTTTCCGGGTGTGGTCGGTGGGCCATTACCGGACCAGGGGATGAGTCACGTGAAAAAACCTATGAATTTATTGCTGTGGATTATACCAGGTGTACGGGATGCCGCACCTGTGAAGCAGTCTGTTCGGCTTTCAACCATCCGGTATCCGTGGACGGAGAGATGAGACCGGGTCTGGGAAATCCAGCCCTGTCCAATATCTATGTACACTCTTTTAACCCGGATGTCAGCGTACCTGCTGTCTGTTCCCGGTGTGCAGACACGCCCTGCATAAAAGCCTGCCCGGTGGACCCGTCCCCTGAAACCGGCCGCAGGGCAATTTTCCAGGATCAGAAATGGGGAACCATCACCAATGATCCGGACCGATGCATCAGCTGCGGCAGTTGTGTGGACGCCTGCAATCAGGATAGTGTCGGCATTCTCACACCGCATCCTGAGACAGGAAAACCGATGCGAATGTGTACACTCTGTGATGGGGAACCGGAGTGTGTAAAGCACTGCCCCTATGAGGCATTGTCCTTAATTCACGTCACCACAGATCACCCGTTTTACAGGATGTCACCGGAAGAAATTGCCAAAAAACTCAGCGATCGCTGGTATGACTTGTCCGCATAAGGAGGATGATATGAGCACAACCCCATCCGGATACCACAACATATTGTTAGACATTAACCTGACCACTGAAGAAATAAAACGCGTCCCGATACCCCGAGAGGATATTGAAAATTTTATCGGCGGACGAGGCCTCGGGATGAAAATACTGTGGGACAGACTTAAAAAACCCGGCATTGATGCGCTTTCACCGGAAAACCCGCTGATGTTCATGCCAGGGCCTTTTTCCGGGTTTCCGATTCCTTCGGCCTCCCGAGTGGTTGTAGTGACGAAATCGCCCTGTACCTCTCCGGAAAAAGCCCCCTATCCCCATGCTTCAACGGTCAGCTATTCCAACATGGGCGGCTTTTTGGGACCGGAAATCCGTTTTGCCGGATATGACGGCATTGTTATTTCCGGAAAAGCAACGCAGCCATCTTATATTGTTATCGAGAACGACCGTGTGGAAATTCGGGACGCCCGACCCTTCTGGGGCATGAAAACCGACCAATTTGATAAAACCCTGATCCGGGAGCTTAACAATGAACGGTTCCAGACCTGTTATATCGGACCGGCAGGAGAGAACCTGGTCTCATACGCCTGTATCATACACACTGCTGCCCGGGCAGCCGGACGGGGCGTAGGTGCGGTCATGGGTTCCAAAAACTTAAAAGCCATTGCCGTCAAAGGAACCGGTATGCCCAATGTAGCGGATCACACCGCATTCAACGATGCTTTAGGGGATATGCGTTCCGTATTTAAAGGGGTTACCGGCGGCCTGCTCACCGGCTTCTGGAGAAATTCCGGCACCGCTTTCGCGCTTCAAAAGCTGAGTGATGACGGCCTGATGGCGGTCAAAAACTACCGGGAGGGAACGTTTGCCGAGATTGAAAAAATTAATGCCAAAACATCCAGGGAAAAAGCCTGGGTGCGCGATTTTGCATGCTACTGCTGTCCGCTTGCCTGTAAAAAAAGCGGAGCGGTCAAGGAAGGGCCTTATAAAACCATCGTTCATGACGGTCCTGAATATGAAACCGGTACGATGTTCGGCGCCAACCTGATGATTTCTGACTTCGGGGGGCTGATGAAAGCCATCTATGACGGGGACGATCTGGGAATGGACATCATCTCCGCCGGAAATGTTATCGGCTTTCTGATGGAAGCCCATGAAAAAGGATATGTCAAAAAGTCTGATTTAGACGGAATTGATCTTTCCTGGGGAAATGAGGATGCCGTGCTTCTGATGATCGATAAAATCAGTCGCCGGGAAGGTATCGGGGACCTGGCCGCCCGGGGTGTCAAAGCTGTCTCAAAGCAGGTGGGCCGCGACAGTGAAAGATTTGCCATTCATGTCAAGGGCCTTGAACTGGCTGCCCACAATATCCACGCCAACCCGCCTCGCGCCCTCTGTTATGCAACATCCAACCGGGGGGCCTGCCATCTGAGCGGTGACAATGTCGCTCACCAGAACTTTGTTGCTGCGGTGGACTCTCTGGGTTTGTGTCTGTTTGCATCGGATCATAATAAATGGATTCTGCCCGGAATCTCAAAACACAAGATCTCAGCCATGCTCACTGCCATTTCCGGTATTGACTGGGATGCCGAAAAATTTATGGAAACCGGTGAACGGATCTTTAACCTTGAAAAAATGTTCAACCTTCGGGAAGGATTCACCAGGGAAGACGATCAACTTCCGGAGCGCTTTTTTGCCGATGCATATACCATGGGATCGGAAAAAGGAGCGAAGCTGGATAGACAGGAATTCAACGAACTCATGGACGCGTTCTATGCGGAACGTCACTGGGATCCCAAAACCACATGCCCGAAGGATGAAAAACTCAAACAGTTAAAACTTTATTTTACGATTTGAAATTTTTGGGGAGATGGATACCAGAGAAATTTCAGCATTGGAAATAAGTAAATCAGAGTATGATATGAATACGAGGGAATTGCTTTCTGGCTTCGGCATCATCGGCAATCGTTCAATGCAGACGAAAAAGCTACCAGTACCCCATTTCCCATAAACCTTATCGGGTAATTTTTTAACGCAGACAAAGCAAAAGTGACAGAAGATTTCGAGAATTGCCGCCCCGGAGATATAAGGTTTGCCTTACCATTCTACCCGTGGTATCGTTTGTTGTGTTGTTCTATTTATAAATATTTAAAATTATTGGAAAGACTGAGAAAAAATTATGAGTTTCGAAAATTTGGATCTGATTGACGAGTTATTAAGGGCGGTTAACGACCTCGGGTTTGTTGAACCCACGCCTATCCAGACGGATGCGATTCCTGAAATTATCGGAGGGGACAGGGACCTGATCGGGCTGGCTCAGACCGGAACAGGCAAAACAGCCGCTTTTGCGTTGCCGATGATCCAGTTGATTGATTTTGACCTGAAACATACTCAAGGAGTGGTGATCTGCCCCACCCGGGAACTCTGTTTGCAGATTTCCGATGATATTAAAAAATTATGCAAATATGTGAGCAATGCTAATGTTGTTGCTGTTTATGGCGGCGCCAGTATTGAGAATCAGAGAAATCAGATCCGAAAAGGTGCCCAGATTATTGTGGCCACACCCGGGAGATTGCTTGATCTGATTAATCGAAAAACAGTCAAGCTCTCCAAGGTCTCCTATCTGGTTCTTGATGAAGCGGATGAAATGCTCAATATGGGATTCCAGGAAGATA
Organism: uncultured Desulfobacterales bacterium; assembly: GCA_964578935.1. Lineage (GTDB taxonomy): Bacteria > Desulfobacterota > Desulfobacteria > Desulfobacterales > SURF-7 > JAQYVL01. The sequence goes on from CAZOEW010000013.1 coordinate 8,118, forward strand.
TCGATGCCATTCTTGAGAATACGCCGCCTCAAAAAAGGACCTGGCTGTTTTCCGCGACAATGCCCAGGGAAGTTGCAAAAATTACAAAAAAATATATGGAAAATCCGGTTGAGATAACCGTAGGGAAGAAAAATATCAGCGCGGAAAACATTTTGCATGTGAATTATGTTGTTAAAGAAAAAGACCGGTATCAGGCCTTAAAACGAATTATTGATTATTACCCGGATATTTATGGCCTTGTGTTTTGTCGCACGCGAAAAGAGACACAGGAAACCGCAGAAAAACTGATCAAAGACGGCTATAATGCCGAGGCCCTTCATGGCGACCTTTCTCAGGCAGTGCGGGACAAGGTCATGAGCCGATTTAAAACCAAATCCATTCAGGTTCTTATTGCAACAGATGTTGCCGCCCGGGGGATAGATGTTCAGGATATCACCCATGTCATCAACTATAAACTCCCTGATGAGGCCCAAAACTATACGCACAGAAGCGGCAGAACGGCAAGAGCGGGCAAATCAGGAACATCCATCGTCATCATCAATTCCCGGGAAAAAGGAAAACTTCAGTTTGTAGAAAAAAAAGCAGGGGTTAAATTTAATTATGCAAAAGTCCCGGAAGGATATGCAATTTGTGAGAAACAGCTCTATTCCATGATTAACAAAATGGTAGACGTTGAAGTGGATCAGAAAGAGATCGGGCGTTTCCTGCCTCCGGTCTATAACACATTAAAGGGCCTTACCAAAGAAGATCTCATTCAAAAGTTTGTTTCAATTGAATTTAACCGCTTTCTTACTTACTATAAAAACTCCAAGGATATCAATGTCTCCCTGCAAAAAAAGGAAGATGATCATCATCCCGAAAAAAAAGATCGCCAACCAAAAAATCTGGAAACTGGAAAATCGAAACGGTTTTTCTTAAATACAGGATCTATGGACAATCTTCAAAAAGGTGCTCTGATAAGAACGCTGTGCAGCAAAGCGGGAATCAGCTCTGAAAAGATTGGTCCGATAGAAATCATGAGGGAATTCTCTTTTTTTGAAGTTGAAACAAGTGTTGCGGCTAAAGTTTTAAAATCAATGAAAGGCGCAAAAATTGATGGTCGAGATATTCGAGTTCAATATGCCGAAAGTAAAAAACCGCAAACCAAACGATCGAAAAAAAGTAAAAAGAGAAAGAAAGGGTCATACACCGGATAGTCGATTAAAACAGCACTGTGTTCCCGTATCCTGCCACTCTCCGGACCTTGCGATGCAAATCCAGATGGATGTTAAAATGCCATTCACTACCCATGAATACCAGCATCCGAAACCGGATCAGGATTAAGGTCAATCCCTTCAGCCTTTCAACCTTTTCGCTTCATCCGCGCGCCAAAAGCGGCTTTTTTTCAAACAGGTCAACATCGTCAAAGAACAGCTCAACAGAACGGTCTCCATCAGCATCATATAACTCCATGACCGATTCGGCAATTTTGATCGCATGGGGCCTGATTGGAAACATGTTGCGGGTCCTGAGGGTCGCGACCAGAGCGTCCCGCCCCTCGTGAATGGAACTCACAATGCTCGATCCTTCATACGTTTCTTCGCAGAGAAATGAAAACGTTTCCTTGTTCCGCATCGTAAACGCAACATTTTTCGGAGTCTTCTGGATCATCGCATATTCTCTGATTTTGAGTTCATTTTTGACATCTTCGCGAGAAATAAAATATTTTTGGCGCATGTTTTCTCTCCTTTTTATCCGGTTTGAGGGTTCAACTGCAGATACGCCCCTTGCCGAAGATTGCCGGAGTACCCCTTTTTAAGTTGCCAGGATTTCCCGGGTCTTGAAAACTGCAATGAAAAACAACATCCGTATGGAAAAAACAATGCGGCGAACTGGTGCTTATATCGATTCGCCCTCATCCTGAGACACATTTAACTGCTCCTCTGGATTGATCGTCTTCTTGTCCAGTCTGGCCTGTCTTTTCTGATCTTTCTTTTTTTTCTTTGCCAGTTCTTTCTGACGTTTTTTGAATTGAAAATCGGATTTTACCAATTTTGCCCCCTTCCCTGGTTATTGTTCCTGCAAAATAAAGAAAAAAATCGTGAGGTGGGCTTTTTCAGGGTCTGAGATCAGATAGTAGTGGATCGTTGGGATGGAAATTCAAACAAAAGGGCACCCCCCTCAATAGAGAAGGAATGCCCTTTTCCCTTGAAAAAATTAAATCACCGTGACATTTGCGGCGCAAGGGCCTTTTTGTCCTTGCTCGATGTCAAAGGAAACCTGATCGCCCTCATTGAGGGATTTAAAACCGGTTGCGTTGATTGCTGAATGATGAACAAACACATCCGGTCCGTCTCCCTGCTCAATAAATCCGAACCCTTTTTGGTCGCTAAACCATTTTACAGTTCCATTGGCCATGATAACATCCTCCTTATTTTAGAAATTCTCAAAGTTACACGCTGGAGGATGCCACTTCGACAAAAAGATCAGCCCTTCAGAACGAAACCGCCCCGCAAATTAACGGCGGGGCTTAATTGATTGTGTGAACAATACCCTTACTTTCAGCAGAAAGCAAGCGAATTGTTGCTTTTTTAAAAAGCATCAAGGGTATTGGAGCCATAAAAGAGCCTGTGCGGTGCTGCTGTGCTTCAGGCAGGTTGAATGCCTCGCCTGCCGGCGATTTTCGCCGCATGGGGGGTCATCCAGGAAAACGCTCCCTTCCTGACCCGTCTTTTGGATTCATGGGAGGGCTGCTGTTTGCTTCTTTGCGTTTGATACCCCCGGGTACGATCGGGGCTTCTTTTCTGCGGTGCTGCTGGAGCCGCATTGTAATCGAAGTCCGGCAGGATTCGTCGCTCTATAGAAGATCCAATGGTCTTATTGATAGCGCGTACCATATCCTTGTCGTCTCCTGTAATCAGGGTGAACGCTTCGCCGCTGCGCGCAGCCCGGCCGGTCCGTCCGATTCGATGAATATATGCCTCGGGGGTGGAAGGGATGTCATAATTGATGACATGGGAGACCTGTGTGACGTCAATACCCCTTGCCGCGATATCGGTTGCCACCAGGATTTGAAATGTTCCGTCGCGAAAGCCTTCCAGCGCGGCCTGACGGCGGCCCTGGGAAAGATTCCCCTGCAGTGAAGTCGACCGGTATCCGGCTGAAGCCAGCTTATTGCCCAGGCTTTTGGCGCGGTGTTTGGTCCGGGTAAATACCAGAACCGACTCAGCGGAGGTGTTTCCCAACAGCTCTAAGAGCAGTGCTGTTTTCAAATGCTGAGACACCGGATAGAGCGCATGACGAACCGTATCGGCCGGTGCGGTTGCCCCTACCTGGACGGTGGTCGGATTTTGCAGAATATCACCTGCCAGGCGACGTATTTCCATGGGCATGGTAGCTGAAAAAAGCAGCGTCTGACGCTTTTTGGGAAGATGTGTCAAAATGCGCCGGATATCCGGAAAAAATCCCATGTCGAACATCTGGTCGGCCTCGTCAATAACCAGAACTTCCAATTGTGAAAGATCGATGGTGTGGCGGTTGATATGATCAAGAAGCCTGCCGGGGCAGGCCACAACAATATCAGCTCTCTTCAGTTTCTGAATCTGCGGAGTAATACCGACGCCGCCATAAACCGAAGTGCTTCTCAGCCGGGTCTTGAGACCCAGGGTTTCGATAGCCTGATGAATCTGCTCGGCCAGCTCCCGGGTGGGGGCTATGATCAGGGATCGGATGCCGGTGGTTTTTCTTTCCATCAACCGATTCAATATCGGCAGGACAAAGGCAGCTGTTTTACCGGTGCCGGTCTGGGCCAGCCCCATCACATCCTGATTCTTGAGGACCCGCGGAATTGCCTGAACCTGAATCGGGGTCGGGGTTACATATCCCGCCGCTACGACACCTGCCGCAACATCGGGATGGAAATTAAAAGACTTGAAATTCAATAAATACCTTCTTTCCGTGTTCCAATAAAAAAAGCCCCGGATCATTCCGGGGCTTACGTGATTTTCAGTTACAACCTGGAACACTAATAATTTATCGAATACTACAGACAGTTAAAACCAAAGTCAAGTGTATTTGTGAGATCCGTATTTTCAAGTTCTGAGCGTTCGGTGACAATTCATCTAACGGTTACGGGGTATGTCATGACACATTCCTTGTCTGTTGTTTTTAACATGATGACCTGGAATAAAAAATCAAACGACAGGAAACCATCGATCGTGATTTTCATAATCGCTCAGTGAACAGGCACGTGTACGGACCCCTTGCCAAAGAATAAGGGTTCTAATGATGCTGAAAGGATGAACTGTGAATCGACAGGTCTATCAGACTTGACGCTCAGAAATTTTCCGGGAATTGACCTCTCTGCGTTAAGCAGAACACCGATTCCTGAAGCAGGAGCTTCATACCATGCCCATGTAGGTGGAATGCGCTGCCACCCTATGTCAAGTTTCTGAATCGGCACCGGCAGCCAGTATGAACCTTTGCAGACCAGGAAAGCATCTTCAAATCGCTCTGTTGCACCGGCCAGTAGTTTCAGGACACGAAATTCATATCTGGCGATAATCTCCCCGGTGTCATCTCTTGTCACGATACCATTACACGTGCCCTCGTATTGATATCGAAAGGGATCCTCACGAAGGTCTCCTAAAACCAAGTATCCTTCATTATCGTATGACATCATCTTTTCCCAGCTTCCATTTGAAAGCGCTTCTTCCAGTTTCGTGTCTTTCAATTTTAAATTTACGGTCTGCTTTACAGAAAACTCTATTGCCTTGTCATCCAGCATAGCCTGATCTATAGGAATAGAAACATTCTTTTTTACCTTTTCAGCTTTCTGCAAGCGCCTGCCAGGCGTTTCTTTATTGGCAATATGTGCGAACAGGAGCAAAGAAAATACGAAAACGATAAGAACGAGTTGAACGGATGAATTTTTTTTCATTTTTTTGATTGCCCTGTGAACCAACGATGCTTCTCTCAAGCGCGAAAAACAAACGCCCCCGGCGGAAGCTCGGCAGCCACAAACAGTATAGGTTTTTTATTTCAATACGATCCAGAAGACAGCTGTCGACAGGCTGTTCTTCATTCTGATTTCCTTTTGTCAGCTTTACCCCTCCGCGCGCCTGGACACCGGCGCGCGCAGCAATGCCAGAAAATCCGTGAAACTGTTGGTTTGAAGCACGCGGTCGGACATCTGCTGATCCCGGAAAAAACGCGCTACTTCGGAAGCAATCTCCAGTTGTGCCCCGGGATCGTTGCCGGGCGTAAGAATAAGGAAAATCACATTTGCCAATTTACCGTCCGGTGCGTCAAAATCGATCCCCTTTGCAGAAACACCGACCGCCACCAGCGACTCCCGCAGACCGTCGATACGGGCATGTGGAAGCGCCACACCGTTTCCGAGGCCGGTGCTGAGCGCCTCCTCCCGCTTCCAGACAGCCGCTTCCACGACAGACGCATCCAGATTTTCCATCGCGCACGCCGCCGCAGTCATTTCGTGGATAACCTCACGACAGGAGGCTGCTTTGAGTTCCCGCAGGAACAGTTTCGAAGACAAGATATCCTGCAGTCTTCGTTTTTTTTCCGTCCGGAGGATCTGCCGTATGAGCGGACCGCTGATCATCGAGGTGACAATCGCCATAATAATCAAGGCGACAAACAGTCGTGGACGGATGATTCCCGCTTCCAGGGCTATCGTGCCCACAATGATACCCATTGCACCTACGGAAACCATCGCAAAGCCGACAGCCCAGGCTTCCCGGGGCGGCATTCCACCCCACCGGGCGCCTATGGCGCCACCGGCAAACTTGCACACCAGGGCAATACAGGTCACCATTACCACCAGCGAGAGGTCGAAATGGGTCAAAAAGTTCACCCGGAGTCCGATGCTCGCGAAAAATACCGGCGCAAAGATAAACGAAACGAAATTCTCGATGATCACCCGGGTGCGCTCCCGCAGGTGCGAAGAGTCGCCGACAGCCGCTCCCACCACAAAGGCACCGAAAATGGCATGGATCCCGATCCATTCCGTAAATGCGGCCCCGAACAGCCCCAGAATGAGCGCAAAACTCAGCTCACCCCCTGGCCAGCGGGTATAAGCCTGCACAAACGGCAGTGCCTTGTGAAACAGCCAGCGGCCGATCGTCAGCGTCACACCGGCAAACGTCAATGTCAATGAAATGGTCAGCATGACATTGTTACCGCTGCCGGACGAGGCGCCGATCAGCCCCAACAAAACGGCGAAAACGATCCATCCGACAAGGTCGTTAAAGATCGCCGCACTGATGACCACCATCCCCAGATCGCTGCGGTAAAGGCCCATATCCATAAGGGTTTTTGCAATGATAGGGAGGGCGGAAATCGACATGGCGATCGCTAAAAACAACGCAAACATCCATGGATCAGCGTCCAGATGGCGGCCAAACGCCTCGGGTAACATCAAAGCCGCAATCAATGCGATGGAAAACGGGATGACAATACTGGTGATCCCTACTTGACAGCCGATCCTGCCCTGCTTCCAGATGGTTGACAGATCGACTTCCATTCCCGCTACCAGCAGAAATAACACAATCGCCAGGGTCGCAATGGTATCCAGAGCGATTGCATTCAGCCCCTGCATGGGAAAAAGAAACTCGTTCAGCTCCGGCGCTATGCTTCCCAAAATCGTCGGACCCAGCAGAACGCCTGCAATCAATTCCCCCAGCACCGCGGGCTGGTGAAGACGCTGCGCCAGTTCGCCAAGCACGCGGGCCACACCGAGCAGAACCCCCAGCGAAAGGAATAACACGATGATGCTATCTGGTGTTAATGTTTCCATAATACCGAATTGCCTACTTCGTCTTCAGCAGATCCCGTATTTCCCCAAGCAATACTTCTTCAGCCGAGGGTTTCGGCGGAGCCTTGGGGGCTTCTTTTTTGAGTATATTAATCGCCTTCACCGCGATAAAAATTACAAAAGCGATGATGATAAAATCGATAACCGTCTGAATGAACTTGCCATAACTGATTACGACAGCCGGCGCTGCTTCTGCTGCCTTTTTAACTGTTATCGCCAAACCGGAAAAATCGACTCCCCCCAAAAGAACTCCGATTGGAGGCATAATCACATCCGCCACAAAGGATGAAATGATTTTTCCGAATGCGACACCGATAATGATGCCAACCGCCATGTCGACAACGTTTCCTTTTACCGCGAACTCTTTAAATTCTTTTATCATGCCCATAATGTTTTCCTCCGGATTGATAATAACCAGTTAGATTACGAACAAAATTATGGATTACATGTAACCCGCCCCTCACCAATGTTCCGCGATCAACGATAGACTCTATTTCCATGAACGGCCCTGACAACCTCAATGACATGAAAGTGCCTGGCGCAGCGCTTAGACTTCACTATTCAAGAGCAATACAATCGATCTCGATATCAAACTTCATCGGCCACGACCCCACCGAAACGAACGTCCGGGCCGGCGGCTGTTTGGGAAAATAGCGTCCGTAGATTCCGAATCATTTTAGACAATTGTACAATGGCATCCGGGCTTGTCAAGCAGAATTTAGTTCAACATGGAGTCAACCGGCACAGCACTCAGCATTCCGGCAAAATCGATCTTATACTGGACTTTCATTTCAAGACCTCATTTTTTATCAGCAGAATCACGGTATGTTCAGAAACTGCTTTACCGCCGCTGCCGTTCGGACCGGGTCTTCCTCCTGCGGCACGTGGCCCAGATCATCGAACATCACAAGCCGGCTGCCGGCGATATCACGATGAAAATGATCCGCTTCTTCAGGCGGAATCAGTCGGTCACGACCGCCCCACAGGATAAGGGTCGGAACGTTCAACTCTGGAATACGATGGCGCAGCGCGCCGGACGGTGCCTGCTTGAACCGTTCCACCAGCGCACGTCGATTGCCCTCGCGAACGGTTAAATCAAAGTAGCGATCCACCAGTGCCGGCGTTACCCTGCCGGGGTCGCCATAAACGTTTTGAACGCTCGATTCAATCAGGCGGCGTGGC
>CAZOEW010000013.1:16210-33544 GCA_964578935.1 uncultured Desulfobacterales bacterium
CCTGCCGGGGTCGCCATAAACGTTTTGAACGCTCGATTCAATCAGGCGGCGTGGCAGGATGTTGGCCACCAATCGGTTTAACACCGGAATTTGTGCGATGCGAAAACCGATGGGCACCGAAGCGGACCGGTGATCATATCCGCTGGAATCCACCAGGATCAACTTTGCAACGCGTTCGGGATGCATCAGCGCGGTGACCCACGACACGTTACCGCCAAACGAGTTGCCGCCCAGCACGCAACGCTGCACGCCGAGCTTGTCCATCACGGCTATTATGAATCGTGCATAGCTTTCAAGGGTATAGACATTGTCAGGGCTTGGGCCGGTCAGCCCGAAACCCGGCATGTCCATGCTTATCACGCGTCGCTGTGTCTTGAGTTCCTCCACCCATCCTTCCCAGGTATGCAGAGACGATGAAGTTCCGTGCAGCAGTACAATAGGCACAGGGTCGCTACGCGGGCCCTCGTCACGCAGGTGCACGCTCATCCCCGATACCTGCACAAAAACCGATGGCTCCGGTGTCCAGCGCGCCTTGAGCTCCGATACCGGACGGTCCGGCGCCCAGGCCAAAAAGGCAAAAACCCCGATCACGACCCCCAGACCAGCCAGAATCCCTGCAACCATCCTGATGAAAATTTTCATGATTTCCTTTCAATGACTAGCGTTAAAGCAACATCATGATCTCTGTGGTTTCGCATGAGATATTGATTGAAAAAGATACCATCACCCTTTTTCAGGGGGATGCAAAACTAAAAAATACAATTTCCCGGGGTTCTTCATGTGACCGGCTGCAATCTCCGCATACGGACCGTTTCCCCAGAAAAGATCCGCTCTTCCCGCCCCTTTGATCGCGCCCCCGGTATCCTGATTCAAAACAAACCGGCTGAACGAAATCCATTCCTGTATTTTCCGGTTGCCGTCAACCAGAGGCTTTTCTGATTCCATAAACCCCAGGGCTGCCGCAGGGAAAATACTTCTTTGCAGAGCAACTGATCTGCCAGGCGTCACCTTGACGCCAAAGCATCCAAACGGTCCGTCTTCTTCGATCCGGAAAAAAACAAAGCTCGGATTGTAATTTAAAATATCATCCACCTCCTCCGGATGATCCTTTAAATATTCACGGATTTTCTGCATGGACATCTCCTCCCGGGATATCTTCTCCTTTCCGATGAGCAGGGTTCCGATGCTTCTATATGGATGGCCGTTCGAGGCATGATAATGTACATTCAGCGGCATTCCGTCATTGATATAGATTTTTCCGGATCCCTGTATCTCAAGAAAAAACAGATCCACACGGTCCTTTACCCATGCAAGGGGGGGGGATTTGCCATTTAAATTATTTTTAACAATTTCTCTTCGTTCATAATATGGAACAACTCTATGATCATTGGTAAACCTTCCAACCAGCGGTTTCTCAACTTTGAACGCAGGATTAAAAAGGGACAGGTCGATAAAAACCAGATCCTCGGGCAGCGAAAACACCGGATATTGAAATTCAGGGCTCCATTCAAGACTTCCTTCCAGAAGCGGTTCATAATACCCCGTAAACAGCACATCTCCGGTTTCATCATCTCCCACAGACCGGTAGACCCTGTAATTGAAAGCGATGAACTCCTTCAAATCATTTCTGGAAGGATTCGATTGAATAAACAACAGAAAACGCTCAAGTGATTCTATCATATGCCTGCAGTCATATTCGTCTTTTCCAAATCGGAAAATCCGATCCGGAGGAACTTTATTAAGATAGGTTATACTTTGAACAATGCTCTGCTCCAGTCCATCATATCCCATGTCATCTGCAAAGTCCGGATAGTCTTTCGGAAAAATTCGTTCGAGAGGGGGTCTTTCAATTATCCGCGGCCGGAAAAGCCCGCATCCGGAAAAGGACAGCCCGAGGCTGACTGCAATCGTGAAAAGCAAAAATCGCTTCACGAAAACGGAAGAAAAAAAACGCATTAAAATTAACATATTAATACCTGCCTGCAGCAAATCGTCATGCCGGAAGACATCCGGACTTTGTTTTTAATGGAATAACATTAGACAAACCTGACATAACCATATTAATTAAAGTGAACACAATAAAAAATCAATTCTAATCACTCCGAGAACCTGGAAAACCTGTAACCGGTCTCGTGAGCGAAAGCCAAAGGAGCATCACATGTCACAACCCCCCGTAATTTTCGAAATCAAAGAAAACATTGCCATGATAAAGCTGAACCGGCCCGATAACCGCAACAGCATGACCTTCGAAGTCATGAATGCGTTTCGGGATGCTCTCGATAAAATCAATAAAAACAAAAATCTGCGATGTATGATCCTCACTGGAAGCGGCTCAACCTTTTGCGCCGGAGCAGATTTTGGCGGCAGTTTTTCGGCAGAGGAAAACCGTCTTCCAAATGAAACCCTGATGAGTTTTTACAAACCGTTTCTTGAAGTCCGGCAGATTGAAATACCGGTCATTGCGGCAATGAACGGCCATGCCATCGGCGGAGGACTGGGGCTTGCTCTTGTCTGCGATATCCGGATCGCGGGAAAGGATGCAAAATACGGCGCGACTTTTGCCCGGCTGGGACTGCATTCCGGGATGGCAATATCCTACATACTGCCAAGGCTCATCGGTCCACCGGCGGCCTGTGAACTGCTGTTTACCGGCCGCCTGATAAACGGGAAAGAAGCGGCGGAACTGGGTATCGCGAATTATGCCGTGGATTCAGACAAGGTACTGGAGAAAGCCTGGGACCTGGCACAGGAAATCGCATCCTGTGCACCCGCAGCAGTCAGAATGATGAAGGCATCCATTTACAGAGGGCTTGGATGGGATACCGACAGCGCGGCGGAGTTTGAAGCCCACTGCCAGTCACGAACATTTGAAACAGATGACGCCAGAGAAGGCATCAATGCCCTGCTTGAAAAACGGGAACCCATATTTAAAGGCAAATAAAGGAACACGAACCATGACCCAGGTGAATGATGTTGTGCTGATCTATTTTGAAGATAATCCTGTCGGTTTTGCAAGGGTTGAAGATATCTCCCCGGATATGAAAAAGAACTGGTATCATATCAAACTGCTTATGCTTCAGATTCCCCTTCAAACCGTTACATGGATATTAAAGGATGTTTATATCGAAGGGGCGGAGTTCACGATGAACGGCAATCGAATGCGGATTGAAAAGGTTGTGGCCCCGGAGGAGCCGGATCAAACCGATCCGGAAGAAACGCATGAAGAAAAAAAAGAGAAACAAAAGCCATCCCGGAAAGGAAAGGTGATCTCCTTCACGGGCAGAAAACCGAAACAATAAATAAAACCACCATGATATCTGTTTAACATACCCGCATGAATATCGGAAATATACCATTGGAAAACAATACGATTCTGGCCCCGCTTGCCGGAATCACCAACCTTCCCTTCCGGCTTCTGGCAAAAGAAGCGGGGTGCGGGCTGGTCTGTTCGGAGATGATCAGCGCGAATGGATTGATTCATCAATCCAGAAAGACCGTGCAGCTCATGGACAGCACGTCCCGGGAAACGCCGCTGTCGGTCCAGATCTTTGGCTCAAAGCCGGAAGTCATGGCTGAAGCGGCAAAAATAGTTGAAATGGCCGGCGCGGATATTCTGGACATCAATTTCGGCTGTTCGGTTAAAAAAATTGTAAAAACCGGCGCGGGTGTGAGCCTGATGAGAAACCCCGATGTCGCGGAGTCTGTTATCACGGCTGTCCGGAAAGCGGTTCGCATCCCGGTCACGATAAAAATTCGTTCCGGCTGGGACCGTTCCGGCGAACAGGCTCTTGAGATCGCAAAAATAGCTGAAACATGCGGTGCGGATGCCATTTCCATACATCCCCGCACGGCAACGCAGGGTTTTGGAGGAAGTGCCGACTGGGAATTGATCAAAAAAGTCAAAATGCAGGCTTCCATACCGGTTATCGGAAATGGCGATATTGTCTGTGCCGGAGATGCGATACGAATGCTTGAAACAACCGGCTGCGACGGCGTTATGGTTGGCAGAGCCGCAATCGGAAACCCCTTGATCTTTTCCCTGATTCTTGCCCGGATCAAAGGAGAGCCTGATCCTTTAATTGATTTTTCTCAGAGGGTTGAAATGATGAAACACTATATTGACGATTCCATCCAATATATCGGAGAACTCCATGCATGCCGAATCATGAGGAGCCGGCTGGGATGGTTTGTAAAAGGGTTTCCGCATGCCGCCACGTTCAGGGAATCCATAAAACGCATTTCCACAAGGAAGGAGGCGTTGGATCTGCTATCGCTGTATGAAAATCAGCTTAAAAAAAAAGAGGTTCTGTAAGGATGAAAAAGTCCAATACGTCCGACCAAAAAGCATCAAGGAAAATTTCATTGATATCAGATTGTTATCGAGCTATTCGTTCATTAATAGAAAATGGGTTAATTTTGCTGCCTTGAACGATGGCGTCAACAAAATTCCGGGCTGCATCTGGATCATATAAATTTAATCTCCTGGGTGGACGCCGCGACTACATAGCATCGCTCGCTGTTTGAATCAGGATCTGCCGGTACGACAAACAGCCCCGGGCGTCCGGGTTGGTATCCTGTTGTGGTTCCCACAAGAACTTCGCCGTCCTTGAACACCACCCTGATTCGGCGTCCGACCGGAGGATGTTCCGGATCGAATTCGTTTCGTTTATCGCGCTTCGGGTTGCCCGCGAAGTCCTTCACAAAAAACAACGCTTTCATGTCTTTCGTGCAGATTTCAAGGGGCTTTCCACCGACCGGGGCGTCTGCCGGGAATAAATGAAAAATGTCTTTCCCCGGGAAGAAGTCGGCTGTCATGCCCTTGATCGTGCTCCCGTCCGTTAACCTTACTACGACTTTGTTCACTGGTTCCTCCTTTCGAGCCGGCGAATCACTCCTCGGCCGGCCCATCTGCCGCCATTTTAAATTTGCCGAACAATATTCATAAACAGCGTTTCTCGAATTCAACAAAAAGACATCAGGCCGCCTCAACCCGGCAGGGTACAAAGCGATGCAGCGGCGTTCCCATCGGGTCCCGGTGGGTGGTTTTGGTCAGGCGGTTCGCGTTGACGCCGTAAACCTTTCCATCGTAAATAAGACCGAAACCGTGCGGAATCAGCACCATGCCCTCACGAACCTGATCCGTGATCTCCAGCTCTCCGACTTCACTGCCTGCCTCGGTGGTCACCCGCACCTCCTGACCGTCTTTTAAACTCAAATCCGAGGCATCTTTGGGGCTGAGCGCCACTGTGCAGGCCCGTTTCCCCTTGTTCCATTCCGGATTCCGCATCAGGGTGTTGGCGTTGTATGCCATATGCCGGCCCGCATTCAGAATCAGAGGAAAACCATCCGGCATTTTCAGATCTTCGATCTCGCCGGCCGCATCGAGCCCCCTGGCCTGTTCTTCCATCTCCGGGATATAGACTTCGATCCTGCCTGAAGGCGTGGGAAGATTGGCCAGATTGTTATCCGGGTCAACCCTGCCTACCCACAATCCCTGGGGAGTATCCAGAAGGGCCTGAAAAATTCTATCTCCCTGATCGATGCCCGACTCAAAGCCTGCCCTGGCTGCATGCTTCTGGAAAGTCCCGGGAGCCGTCATGAGCATGCCCCACAGGGCAGCCAGCGCGGCGCTGTCATACGTTTGACCCAAGGTTTTGGCCAGCACAAAAGGCATTTTGGACAATGCGCCGGGTTCTTCTCCGACCCATTCCATCAATTTCATCCCAAAGATCAACCGGTCCCCCCGGGCGGCTGCTTGAACTTCATCCGGAATTTCCGGAACCAGGCCCAATCGATCCGCCAGCCGGGTGAAAATCTGAGAGGCTTCCAGACAATGTTCAGAAGGTTCCACAATCGGCCGCCTCATCTGAAAAAAAATATTGGGAAACGTCCAGGGGAAAAAAGTGCCGTCCCAGGATTCATAATAGGTCCGACAGGGCAGAACATAATGGGCCAGTCGGGCTGTTTCACTCATTACAATCTCATTGACCACCAGAAGATCCAACTTTTTGAAAGCTTTCTCATAAGCCGTCGTATCGGGATACGCGCGCAGGGGATTAGATGCACTGACATAAACCGCGCGAAGGCGCTCCTTGTGATCACAAAGAATCTCCTCGGGCATGACAGCCGGCGGGAAAGAGCCGGCAGCGACAGGAGGCAGATTGGTGGCAACCGTCCGCCATACTTTTGGATTACGCTCATCCGCGTGGAAACCCATGGGCATCAGCATCCCCGGTATGACGTTGCCGCCCCGTACACCGAAAATTCCGCAAATGGCCCCCAGGATATTCATGAAGTAGGAGTTTAACGTGCTGTGGCGGCCCATGTAAATGCCCAGATCCGGATGCATGCACCAGCGCCTGGTTGTCATCAGGCGGCACAGCTCAACGACTTCTTCATAGCCCAGCTGACAGACTTGAATGGCGGATCCGGCGTCAAACCCTTCAAACCACGGACGAACCTTGTCCCAGCCTTCCACATGGTTGCGGATATAATCCTTGTTTTCCCAGCCGTTGCTGAGAATGATGGAAATCATGGCTTTGATCAGAAGAGAGTCGGTTCCGGGACGCACCGGCAGATGAATATCGGCAATCGCCGCGGTTTCACTTTTCCGGGGGTCGATCACCACCAGCAGCCGGTCAGGATCTTTGCTGAAGCTTTGGAGTACTTTCGGTGCCTGCGGCATCTGATGGCTCATCATTCCGTTCCAGCCCCATCCAACCAGCATCTCAGCAGCATGCTCATCCGGCACCGCCACATTGTATTGCTTCCCCAGCATACGCCCCAAAACCCACCAGATACCGCTGAACTCCTGGCCGGCTGATGAATAATAATACTGAGACCCCATGCTCCGCAGCAGGGTCAGCGCGAATGCCACCTCAAAATGCCCCCCCTGGGCGCTTCCGCCCATGTAGGCCAGAGAACGCGGACCGTACTGATCAACCAGCCCTTGCATCTTATCCGCGATCTCATCCATGGCCTGATCCCAGGATATGGGCTCGAATCGATCCCCCACCTTTTTCAGCGGCGTGGTCAGGCGTTCCTTCGGGTATTGATGGTAAATGACATTCAGCCCCTTTCGGCAGGCATAGCCCTGGCTGCGCAGGTTCTCCTTGTCCGGGCGAACTTTTACCATCCGGTTGTTTTCCACCAGGATTTCAAGCCCGCAGTTCTGAGCGCACAACACACAACCGGTTTTATGCCATTTACCCATGGCGCCTCCTTTGAACTATTTCTTTTGCTTGAGTTCTTTGGTTACGCAGGACACTCCCTTTCCTTCCATAGCCGGGCCGAAGCAAAGATTATCCGAATTGCACTCCGCTTTTCGCCTGTCCCCGGCCTTCCACCTTTTGATCAATTGCGGCTCCCGAATAAACGGCCGGGACATTGAAATATAATCTGCCGCGCCCTCATCGACAAGGCGATCGGCAACCTCAAAAGATCGCATGCCGCCCACAAGGATTAAAGGAATATCGATTTCACTTTTAAACAATTTCGACGCCTCTCTGAAATACGCTTCCTTTTCCTCGGAATTGATGCCGGATCGACTCGGCGACAACTTCCCGCTGGTCAGCATTCCGCCGCTCAGCTCGATCGCATCGAGCCCCGCGCCGGCCAGCATTCGCGCCGCCTGCAAAGAATCTTCCAGGCTCAAACCGTTCTCTACAAAATCCTGACTGTTCATTTTAATCAATATTGGATAGTCATCTCCTACGGCTTTCCGGATGGCTTCAACGATTTCCAAATGAATCTTTGCGCGATTGCGAATATCCCCCCCGTATTCATCCTGCCTGCGGTTGAAGGATGGCGATAAAAACTGGCTGAGGAGATATCCGTGGGCCGCATGAATTTGAACCCCGTCAAATCCGGCGGTTCTGGCTCTCACGGCAGCCTCCTTAAACGCGTCAATGAGTTCCTGGATATCCTGAACCGTCATCTCCTTTCTCGGTGATTTTGCAAGGCCTTCAAAATTCGACGCCACGAAAGGAATCTGCCCGGTCAGCTGCTTTATTGCGAAATGCCCGGCATGCGCGAGCTGCATAACAATTTTACCGCCCGCTTCATGTACCTTATCTGTCATACTCTGATATCCGGGAATCAATTCATCTTTATAAATTCCCATCTGAAACAGGCCCGCCTGTCCTTCTTTTCGAATATAGGTATGCCCGGTGATAATCAGCCCGACTTCTCCGCGCGCAAGGGTTACCATTTCCTCATTCAGTCTGGGAGCAGCGGCTCCATCTTCAGCGGCCATCCCTTCCCATGTCGCAGACCGGACAAAACGGTTCGCAAGCACCATTTTGTTGATCTCGCTCTGTTCAAACAATTTACTCATATCTTCTCCTCTCCGCACCGAAATAAAATTATCCATGAAACCATGTTTATTCTTCAAACAGTATAAGACAGGAATTCATCCCTTTATTCTCCCCTTCAACAATCACTCCTTCGGCTGAATCCTCGGTAACGGTATCGATCCGCAACATACCCGTTTTCGGACCGGAAATTATGAATTGGTGCTCATCTTTACCCGATATTATCCGGCTGGAGTCATGGATGTTAAACAGGTTTCCCTCGGAAATCCCTGCATTTCTGCCTGCGGTAACGGTTATTCTTTCCCCGTCTGCTGATTTCACGTATGTTTTGAAAGGCTCGTCTTCGATCACGTCGCACACCTCATCAGCCAGTTGGCTGCTGAGAGAAACCAGCATCTTCTCAATTACCGGGAGAGCGGGGGTAAACTCTTCGGCATTGATTTTATAATAAGCCTCTTCTGAAATTTCTCCTTCATCTGAAATATATTTTTCAATCAATTTTGCTCCGGTTTCCGTGTCGTAAATGCTTATCAAGACATGAACATGAACAAAAAACACCATATCTTTAAACCACAGGTAACCGAGCTCTTCCTGAACCCCCTTTATTTCAGCAATTTCACCTGTGACAATCGCATTCAGTCCCAATTTTCTGCCCTGCATGGCAAGTGTCAGGCTGTCGATGCTTCCGGATACCCGCCGGGGTTGTTTGTTCCGCAGCTCTGAAAAGGCCTGATTCTCATCCGTCACTGAAACGACACCCGGGCAGGATTTCTGAAGGGTATCGGTGATGGTTTTATCGGTGATGGTTACAAGCCGGTTGTCCTGAAAAGCGGTATTGTTTTTAAACAACGTCACTCCCACGCGGTTCCGCAAAGGCATGGAAGGGCTTTCAGCCTGAAAATCAGTATCCGCAAGCTCTCTTTCAAACGCGCCTGAGACACTCGTTAAAATCACAACCATAAAAACCAGCACCAGCAATGATATCATGCTGCGGAATTTCATTTTTCCCCCTCATATTCAGCCGAAACAGATGAAGTCACTCCGCCTCTAGGCGTGAAATTGCCTGTCACTTTGATCCATTTTGGCGAAAGCACAGCGACAAGGTCTTCCAGAATTTTGTTGACCAGATGTTCGTAGAAAATCCCGACATTTCGATATTGAAGAAGATAATATTTAAATGACTTGAGTTCAATTATCTTCTCGCCGGGCCTGTATTGCACTGTAATACATCCAAAATCCGGCAGCCCTGTCATGGGGCAAACCGAGGTGTATTCCGGCTGTTCGATGATGATATCAATATCCTGTTTTGCATGATACCCGTATTGGATCGGATCAAGCATATCTCGTTTGATAATAGCCGGACTTTCCACTTTATACTGTATCGTTTCCTCGTATGACTTGTTCATCTGAAAATCCTCCACGTCACCTGTTCCCAAAAACCTTTTCCTGAAAAACCTGTAATAAAGAATAAAAAAGCTTCTGTCAAACATCCTTGACAGAAAGAACTGTTTTTGTTAACAGTTCAAAATAATTAAAAATTCAAATAGCAGGTGTCCATAATGACTTCCATTGAAGAACAGATATTAAGAGCAACCAAAGAAATCGTCGTCAAATTTATTGAGGTTGGCAGGGTTTCACCAACCAGTTTCAATGAGTCTTTTAAAAGTGTTTACAAAACCATCAGTGAATCCGTTCATGGCGATGAATCACAGGAAGAAAACGAAAACCCATAACCCGCCGGCGGACACTCTCCAGGCAATGATTCATTTCCCGGTCAATGCGCTTCAGCCCAGTTTTTTCCGCATTCAATATTTACCTTCAGGGGAACCTTTAACTCCCATATGCCTTCCATGGTATCTTGAAGAAGCACTTTAACCCGCTCCATCTCGTCTTCCGGTACTTCAAAAACAAGCTCATCATGGACCGAAAGCAGCATTCCCGCCTTCAACTCCTCTTTCTGCAAAACCTCATCTACGCGAATCATGGCCAGCTTAATCAAATCCGCAGCCGTCCCCTGGATCGGCGTATTAATGGCCACCCGCTCTGCGAACTGACTGACATTCCGATTTTTGCTATTAATATCCGGAATTTGACGAATTCGTCCAAGCAGTGTGCTGGTTACTTCTGTTTTTCGGGTCTCTTCGATGGTGGCATCAATATATCGCTTGACACCGCTGTATCTTGAAAAATAGTTGTCAATGTATGTTTTTGCCATCTTCTGGCTGATGCCAAGCGCCCTGGAAAGACCAAAAGGACTCATTCCGTAAACAATACCAAAATTTATGGCCTTTGCCTGATTCCGCACTTCCGGTGTTATGAATGAAGGAAAAACCTGAAATACCTCTGAGGCGGTTCGGGTATGAATATCCTCATCGTTGCTGAACGACTCGATCAGAATCGGGTCCTCTGAGCAATGCGCCAGGATTCGAAGCTCAATCTGTGAATAATCGGCTGAAACAAGGGACCACCCCTCCCTGGGAATAAAAGCGCTTCGAATCTGTCTGCCTTCCTCTCCTCGAATGGGAATGTTCTGAAGGTTTGGATCTGAACTGCTGAGCCGTCCGGTGGCCGTGACCGTCTGGTTATAGGATGTATGAATCCTTCCGGTTTCAGGATTGATCAGGTCGATGAGAGCATCCGTGTATGTTGATTTAAGCTTTGCCAGGGTCCTGTGTGCAAGGATGAGAGCCGGCAGCTCATGCTGCTCGGAAAGACGGGTGAGTACCTCCACATCGGTTGAATACCCGGTCTTTTTTTTTGTTTTTTTCTGCACGGGAAGTCCCAGCTTTTCAAAAAGGATCGTACCCAGCTGCTGGGTTGACCGGATATTAAACTTCTCTCCTGCCTGCCTGTAGATCTCATCTTCAATCCCCAGCAGCTGCTTTTCAAACGATTGGGAAAGTGCGTGAAGCTTTTCCTCATCCACCCGGATACCTCTGATTTCCATTCGCATGAGAACGGGTACGAGAGGCATCTCAACCGTATGAAATAATTCCAGTATCCCCGCCTGTTGCAATTTTGGAAGAAGCTTCTTATAAGCCATGAACGTGATATCCGCATCCTCGCATGCATACGGAACCGCTTTTTCTACCGTTACCTGAGAAAATCCTTTTTCATTTTTTCCCTTTCCGGTGACATCCTCATAGGAGATCGTCCGGTGATCCAGAAAATCAAGAGCAATCTGATCCAGGCTGTGGGCTCTCTTTGAAGGGTTGATCAGATAAGAGGCCAGCATGGTGTCGAATTCAACTCCCGCGAGTCTGATTCCATGACGAAGCAGTACCATCCAGTCATATTTTATATTCTGGCCGATTTTTTTGATTTCCGGATTCTCCAGGACGGATTTCAACCGATCCAGCACTTCGGAAACTGAAAGCTGCTTCGGAGCATTTTCATAATCATGGGCAACCGGAATATAGAAGGCCTCTTCCTCTCGAAACGAAAAGGAAAGGCCGACCAGCCGGGCATTCATGGGATTTTTGGATGTGGTTTCCGTATCCATTGCGAAAATCCCCGCTTTTTCCAGATCGGTTATGAGCTGATCCAGATCACTCAGATCAAACACCGGTCTGTATTTCTTTTGGGACAGGTCTGCTTCTACTGGAAAAATCTCCTGCAGCTGCCTGAACTCAAGATCCTTGAACAGGACTGACAAGGCCTTTTTGTCCGGTTCCGGCAGCCTGAAATCCTCCGGATTGAACGACAGGGGGACATTAACATCGATACGCACCAGCTTTCGGCTCAAAAAAGCCTGTTCTTTGAATCGTATCAGATTTTCCTTCTGCTTCTGTTTTGATATCATTTCAACGTGATCATAAACCTTCTCCAGGCTGCCGAATTCCCGGATAAGGGATATCGCGGTTTTCGTTCCGATTCCCGGCACGCCCGGAACGTTATCCGAGACATCACCGGATAGACCCATAATATCAACCACTCGATAAGGTTCCACCCCATGCGTTTCCCGGATGGATTGAATGTCCGTTATTTTATCACTCATCGGGTCCCAGATAATCGTATTCTCAGTAACCAGCTGCATGAAATCCTTGTCCCCCGTCACCATAACCACGGAGAACCCATCTTTTTCCGCCAGGCCGGAAAGTGTGCCGATAAGATCATCCGCTTCAAATCCCTTTCTCTCGATGACAGGGATATTAAACCCTTTGGTTATTTCTTTGATATAGGGTATCTGGCAGGAAAGATCCTCCGGCATGGAGGGACGGTTTGCCTTGTATTCCGGATACATTTCATGCCGAAAGGTAGGACCTTTTACATCAAAAAACATGGCCCCATATTCTGGCTTGCGGGTTTCCATAAGCTTCAGAAGCATCTTGGTAAAACCGAATACGGCATTTGTGGGAAAACCTTTTGAGTTGGAAAGATTGCGGATGGCGTGATGGGCCCGATAGATATAGGCACTTCCATCAATGAGATAAATTTTTTTTTTGTTTTTCATTTTACAGGCTACCTGTCATTCAATTTCTTCCGCAACACCTTTTATTGCGTCGAGGCTGAGGCTCAGAAAGTCATAAAGCGGCATGTTTAATTTCCGGCATTCCATACTTTTCCCTGATGTGAAAATGGTTCTTGTGTTGACGGAAAAAGAAAACATGTTTATTTTAGTAGCGCTGTGCCGGAAAGCGGAAACCAGACAATAATACGCGCTTCATAACATGGATCTAAAAAAACAACAAGACAGGAGCGAGAGGTGAAATCCGGTAAGATTTTAACCGATAATTCTGACATCAAAAAAATTCTGAGAGATGCAACTACAATCGCGGTGGTTGGTCTGAGTCCAAAACCTCAAAGAGATTCCAACATGGTCGGCAGATTTCTCAAGGCAAAGGGATATAAGGTTATACCGGTTCGTCCCGCGCAAAAAGAAATTCTCGGTGAAAAGGCGTATGCATCCCTTGATGACATAAAAGAGCGGGTTGACATTATCACTGTATTCAAAAATTCCTCCCAGATAATGCCCCATGCCCGGATGGCGCTTCGCCTGAAACCAAAGATTTTCTGGATGCAGCTCAATATAGAAAACAGGGAGGCGGCAGAATACCTTGTCAATGAAGGGATTAACGTTGTGATGAACAGTTGCATCCAGGTAGAACATGAACTGCTCATCCGCTGAATCTTCCTATAGAGAAAAACGCCGCATGCGAAAAGAAAGGAATTGTCATTGCTGTTCCGAAAAAAATCGGTTCTGCTGGACGTGCAGGTGCGGATTTACAATCTGCCAGGTGTGTATGGAAGAAAACTTCTGGGGCATGTCATGTAATGGAATCACATGGGAATGTCCGGACTGCGGCGGACAAAACGGACTCGGGAACCAGTAGCAACCTCTCATAGAAACAACATTCATCTGCCATATGAAAAAATCAGCATATAAAGCAATATTTTGGTTTTTCCTGTCCGCGCTGCTCTTGGCGGCAATCTTTTCCATATATGCGGGAAACCGGATTTTAAAGCCGGAACCCCTTGGAATCGTAATCAAAAATCAGCTTGAAAAAAAATTCGGGGTGCCGGCCCATATCGGCAGGGTAGACCTGAGGCTTATAAAAGGTCTTTATGCGGAGCTGACCGGCTTCAGGCTCGGAGCTCCTGAAAAAAATCTGTTTATTAAAGCAGACAAAATCGGAGTCGACCTTTCCCTGTGGAGACTTTTTTTCGGAAAAATTTACATTCAGAATATTCAATTGATATCTCCTGAAATTACGCTGCCATCTCTCCTTGGCCTGGATCTTGGCAGGTCGGATAAAAAAATCGCTGTTCCCCTCGGTATTTCAATACAGGACGGAATCATCCGGACATCCTTGAACAACCGGGAAATCTTCCTGGATAAAATCAATGGCACCTTAGAAGACGCTGTCGTCAACCTTACATTTGAAGTGCCGTCTCTTAAAAATAAGGTCGAGATATTTGCCGGAAAGGTGGGGAATAACTGGACCGGCAGAGCCGGCCTGAACGGATTCAACCTGGAAAGGCTGACGCCTGACATCAGGGGATTTGCGGATATCCTGATCAACTTTCAATTGAGTGAAAACCAGATAAGCTTTTCTACGGAGATGAAGACGGATATAATCCATGTTCCCGGTGCAGAAAACCCAATCGAACAGGCCTCCGTCGAGATTCATGCTAAAGCGGATTCGGAATCCATGGCCGTCAAGCGTTTCAAGGTCAAAACATCTGATTTCTCGATTTCAGGGACAGGGAACCTTTCCGGTCCTTATGATTTAGACAAACCGGAAACTGTTTTCCTGAACCTGTCGCTTGCATCCGATTTTTTTAATTTTGAAAAAATGGTTTCCCATCTGCCCGAAGAACGCCTTCCGGACTGGCTGACTCCTCTGATTTTCAGGCAGGTCCGGGATGGAGAAATCCGGATTCGCAACATCACATACAATGGCAGCCTGGCCGAATTTGCCGATATGGAACTTTTTTTTAAAAAACTTACCATTGACGCGGAGCTGTCAAACCTGAGTTTCGGAGCCGGATACGGCCCTGAACGGGTTACCGGGATTACAGGCTCAGCGGGTTTTGTCTCAGGCGATTTGATCTTCAAAAATATTTCAGGATATGCGGAAAACGCAAAACTGACCTGCCTCGATCTTACCTTTCCGGATGTGATCGCCCCGGATCTGCGAACTATCGTCAATGTTGAAGTTGATATGCCGGTCAGGGATTTTGCCTATCTCTGGCGTGCCGCAATGGAGCCGCGGGAGGTGTATGATCTCCTTGCTCCACTTTCTAAGGTGGAAGGCGGGCATATAAAAGGCAGTGTGGTCGTCCAGAATAATGTTACGGAAGGGCTGGCCGAAGCAAGGGGAGAACTGGAAATTGAAAAGGGTTCGTTTTTCTGGAATGAAGATCGGATTGAAAACCTTTCCGGCCGGGTAAACGCTGCGGATTTCTCTTCTAAAATCCTGATCAATGCCTCCGGAACGCTCAACAAGTTCCCTGTAAAAAAGATCGCGATTGATCTCGAGGATCCCTTTGGAGAAATGCGATACCAGTTTTCAGTAAATTCTGAAACGCTGCCGGCAATTCCCCATTTCAACCTGCTGCCGGAGGCATCGTTTACGATACAGGGAACAGGCAAAGGTCCTTCATTTAAAGGAATCGCCGACCTGACCACAGATGGATTTATTCTCTTTGGAACTCAGTACAGACCCACAGGAAAAAAAATTACCGGGAACGGAAAGATTGCCGGACACCTCTGGCCGGAAACACAGATCTTTTTCAAAGAAGCAAAACTGAAAATGGATTCCGGAACGCTGGATCTTGAATATCATGACGCCGATTCAAAAGGCACCTTTAACATAAAAGGAATGGTCAATCTTGTTCAATCCGATTCTTCGGATAAACTTCAAAATAATCCGGTTCAGGGCGGTTTGGACATGGCACTCGCGTGGGAGGACAGAAAGCCTCTGGTCGGTCACATGCAGTTCAAAAAACTTAAACTGACTCAAAACAGCACCCCTGTAATGGTCAATGGTCCGGTTATTATCGCGGGAGAGCTGTTGTCCTCTCCCGGAATCATGATTTTATACGGAGATGCCCAAACCAGAATATCGGGATCTCTTTCCACTCAACATAACGCTTTGCAATTTACGGGCTACATTCATGTCGACGGATTCAAGCTCGAGCACAAATCGATTCAGACTCAGGATGACGTAATTCCAGATTCGCTGACTGCAACGGTTTACCTGACCGCATCTAACCTTGAAATTTTCGGCATCTCTTTTGACAAGGGAGAGTCAAAAATAGAAATAGAAAAAAAAGTTATGGTTTTCAATGAGCTGGCGGTCAGAGGAGAGTCGGGTAACATCAAAGGAAGCGTAACGGTTTTCCCGAACCGGGAAAATGAGATGGATCTCAACCTCGACCTGAGAAACAAGGGTATTAAAAAACTGTTTCAGGTGATGCAGCCGGACAAACCACTTATTGATGGTTATATGCGGCTTACAGGCCATCTTTCTGGAACGGCAAAATCAATAAACGGAAATCTGGAGTTCACTGCAAGAGACGGCTATACCCAACAGTCACCTCTCCTGTCAAACATCTTTGCAGCCCTCAATTTATATAAGATCATCAAAGCAAAAAACATTGAAATTCGAAAAAAGCAGTTTACCTTTAATCGGATATCCTCTAACTTCAAATTTACGAACAGTGTCATCTCCTTTGACGATTTTTTTCTGGACAGCGACTCCATCCAGTTTTCGGCTATCGGAACATACAGTATCGGAGATAAGCAGATCGATGCCCTTGTCGGAGTACAGCCCTTAGAGACAGTTGATAAGGCCATAAGCGCGATACCCATTTTAGGATGGGTGCTGACCGGAGACGGCAAAGAGTTTTTTGTGATTTGTTTCAAGGCGTATGGTGACATCGAAGATCCCAAGATCAGACTGGCTACCGATGACACGGTCTCACAGCCAATGGCTGAAACGCTGTTGAGGATCTATAAACTTCCAGGAAGAATAATCAAAAAATCTCAAGCATTTATGCGCGAATCTCAAAATGAGTAGTATGGGCCGGAACATGACTCGTTCAAACCATTCAAAAAAGCCGTTCACAACACCGGACACCGGAAATTGAAACAGGATATCAAAAAACACAAAAATACCCGGGAAGAGTTGAAAAACTCCCGGGAACGGCTGAAGATCCTTTTTGAATTTGCACCGGATGCTTACTATTTAAACGATATGGACGGCAAATTCATTGATGGAAATCGGGCTGCCGAAGAATTAACCGGCTATAAAAAAGAAGAGCTGATCGGAAAAAATTTTCAGGAACTGGGCTTGATCCCGGATGAATACCTCCCAAAAGCGCTCGAACATTTGAAAAAAAACCTGAATGGCCTTCCTTCCGGTCCGGACGAACTGCTTCTTGTCAAAAAAGACGGAACAGAAATCTTCATCGAGGTAAGAACCTATCCTGTCAAAATCAAAGTAAAGGATACGGTTTTGGGTATCGCAAGAGATGTAACGGAAAGAAAGCAGTATGAGCGAAAGCTCAAAAAAGC
>CAZOEW010000014.1:0-32797 GCA_964578935.1 uncultured Desulfobacterales bacterium
CAAAGTATTTGAATATCTTCTATTTTATGGGAAACCAGAATAACGCTTCTACCATCCTCAACAAACTTTCGCAATGCCTCAAACAGAAATTGTTTCTGTAAAGTTGAAATGCCTGCGGTCGGTTCATCCAGGATCAACCCCCGGATACCAAGCCTGAAAAGTCGGATCAACTCCAGCTGCTGGCGTTCTCCGAAAGTCAATTTTTTAAGCTGCGAATTCGGGTTCAAATCAAATCCAAAATGATTTGAAAGCGCTGTAAACTCTTTCAGGACAGCTTTTCTGTTGATGGTAAAATCACATTTTCTTTCAAGAATAAAATTTTCAAGGACCGTAAGATTTTGAAAATCCATAGGGTCCTGATACAGCATCCCGATACCCATCTGAAAAGCCTTTGCCGGAGAGGTTATATCCGCCTCCTGACCGTCAATCAGAATTTTGCCGCTGGTTTTCCTGCAAAAACCCACCAGAATTTTCATCAGCGTACTTTTCCCGGCTCCGTTTTCACCGAGGACACCATGGATAGTCCCGGATGAAACAGAAAAGGAGATATCATTATTGGCTTTTAACAGGCCATAATGTTTATGGATATTACGGAGTTCAATTCGCATGGGAAAAAGCTGTGAAAATGATTGTTGTAAGATCTCTTCTACATCGACTTGCCCTGACCGGACATTCCTTCCAAAAGCTGCTTCATGTACCAGATTTGATGGTCGGTCGCGATCTCTCCTTCCTGAAGAAAGGTGGTTCCATCCTGGTAATGCAGAGGGCCCTTGAAAAGTCGCGTTTTTTTGCTTCCAAGATCTTTTATGAATTGGTCGAGTGCCTTTTTTACTCCAGATGAAAGTGCCGGACCGTTTGCGAAGCCGACTGTACTGGTATCCGGATTATTGATATCGTCCCAGTCCGGCTCCTCCCAGACCCATTTGGATTTCCATTTTCCAGACATTGATTCCCTGACGAAGTTTATATAACTGGGTCCCCAGTTAAAGTAAGGAACCCCAAGGCATACATCTGAGAAGCCTTCACAGGCCCCCACATAATCGTATGGAATCGCCCATACCCTTTTCCCTTCAAGACGTTTCTGCCTGGCGGTCACTACCGCCTCGGTTGTGTCAATCCCGGATACAATAACATCATGCCCGGTATTAAAAAAATTCTGTGACACCTGAGTCGGATCGAATGTAACCCCAGGAACATTAAACCAGAAGCCGATCCATTTTACCTGAAACTTCAATTCCCTGGGATCCCTGTTCAGAATATTGACCCAGGCATATCGCGCCCCCAAATAACAGGATGCGGCAAGCCTTCTTGTCTCTTCATTCACCAGGGGACCCAGGTATCCGATCTTCCCCGTTTGAGTGGTCATGGCTGCGGTGAAGCCGGCCATCATTTTCCCATACTCCATCCTTCCCATAAGGTTGCTGAGGTTTTCAGGGGCGTTGCCTGTAAGGACGTCATCGCCTGAAACATGAATAAAATAAATCTTTGGATACATTGCAGCCGCTTCCCGTATGCCGTCTTTCATATCATCGGAATTGGCAATGATTAAACGGGCTCCGTTTTCAACCATGTCGTCCACCAGCTGGGGTATTGTTATTCCTGGACGGTCTGCAGGGTTAACCTTGTCTATGTAAATCATTTTTACGCCTGGAATCTTTGATTCCACATATTCACCTGCTTCAAAATGAGCCTGACTCCATCCATGATCCTTATAGGGTCCCACAAGAAGAAGTCCAAAAGTGAACTGTTTTTTTTCAGCCGCAATCGAATTCTGTGAGACGCATAGAAACAACAGTAAAACAAGCAGCCAACTTTTCAATCGGATAAATTTTTTCGACATGAAACAACCCTCCTGCTTAAAATTTGACGTGACAGGCAGAAAAGAGAACAATTCTTTTTCCATTTCGTTTTGACTAAAACAGTTTTCATCCATTCAAATCAAAAAACATGTTGAAACCAAAAACGTTTAAATCCTTTCGGAAACATATCCGATGGAAAATTTAACAAAAGATTCATTGAAAAAAGAGATACCTGTATGTATCAAAATACAATTATAAAGACAAAACTTTATGATATTTTAATTATTTTTATTGACAAGCATGTAAATTTTTGAGCTATATTTTTAGTTTACAATTCACAGAGAGATATGATTTTCTGGTGCTTTAAAAGCCCGGACGTGACAGAAATATGGCCCGAATGATAACATGGAGGTTCATTTGTACGGTTTAGAGGCAATAGCTGCCCATAATGGCTGGTCCATGGCGATAGCGGGGGCGACGATCGTCTTTGCAGGCCTTGTTGTTCTTTCACTTGCCATCTCACAGCTTAAACAACTGATTACGATTTGGGAAAACAGGAGCAAGCTGACCAATAAAAATGACATGTCGAATGAAAATACGGAGGCAAAGGAAATCGAACTTCCCGAACATTGGCCGGAGGATATCCACGAGGCGGCAAACCTGTATGAGGCGCTGTTCAAAAAGTTAGGAGATTCTTTTCCATTATCCGATCTGTACACATTATCCAAGAAACATAATTATCCGCACCCGCACCTGACAATCAAGCGTCTGCGGGAAGCTCAAATACTGATTCCTGTCGGAGATGGGAATTTCACACAGAATCAATCAAACCATGATAAAAACAGGTAAGGAATAATATATGTTAGATCTGTTCGTTAATTTTATCTTAAACACAGGCTATTTTCTTGTTGATTACAGGCATGTTATCATGATTGTGGTTGGCTGCATATTTGTTTACCTTGCTGTAGTAAAAGAATATGAACCCTTTCTTCTGGTCCCGATCGGATTTGGAATTGTGGTAGGAAACATCCCATTCTTCAAGGGTTTTGGAATAGGAATTTATGAAGACAACAGTGTGTTTCATTATCTCTACTTTGGTGTTACAACTGGAATTTATCCTTCGATTGTTTTTCTGGGGCTTGGCGCAATGACGGATTTTTCATCTCTCCTTGCGCGTCCCAAACTGATGCTTTTAGGCGCCGCGGCTCAGATGGGAATTTTTTTCACGCTTCTGGGTGCTCTTGCGCTGGGATTCCTTCCGAAAGAGGCTGCTTCCATTGCAATCATCGGAGGAGCGGATGGACCGACATCCATATTTTTAACCGCCAAACTGGCACCCCACCTGATCGGCCCCATTGCAATTGCAGCTTATTCCTACATGGCCTTGATCCCTGTGATTCAGCCGCCCATTATGAGACTTTTAACAACCCGCAAAGAAAGACTGATCCACATGCCTGATCCTCGGGATGTCTCAAAAAAAGAACTGCTTATTTTCCCGATCGTTGGAACCCTGCTCTGTTGTTTTCTCGCTCCAACAGCGCTGCCGCTTCTCGGGACGCTTTTTCTGGGTAACTTCCTTAAAGTTTGCGGAGTAGTGGAACGTCTTGCTCAAACCGCGAGAACATCCATTATCGATACTGCCACGATCCTGCTCGGATTTACAGTTGGGATGAGCACACAGGCGGATGTTTTTCTGAACAGCAGATCCCTTGGAATTTTCTTTCTCGGTGCGGTTGCCTTCAGCATCGCAACAGCATCCGGAATTGTCTTCGCTAAAATCATGAATCTTTTCATGAAAGAAAAAATCAATCCGCTTTTGGGTGCTGCAGGTGTTTCCGCTGTTCCTGGATCGGCACGGGAGGTTCACCTCATGGGACAGCATGAAGATCCCACGAATTTCCTGCTGATGCATGCCATGGCATGCAACTCTTCCGGCGTTATCGGCTCCGCGATTGCCGCCGGAGTGCTGTGGAGCTTCATGGTGGTTTAAAACCGGTTTTTCTACTCAGGAGAGGGTGCCTGTAAAATATATTCCTCAAATTCGGTAGCCCCCTCCTGATATATTTCCATCATCGCTTCAAAAGATTTTCGCGTCCTCCCATTCTTCCAGGCTAACCAGTCTTCCAGGCTTTGCCAGGTGCTGATAACCAGCAGTGTTTGAGGATCATCAGCCGCAACAAGGGTATGACCGGAAACATATCCTTTTCGATTCATCGCCCCGGAGCGAAATTCATTGAGAAGGGCGATGACCTCCTTTGATTTTCCTTTTTTAAACCTTCTTTTGATTAATACTTTGGCGAGCATCTCCATCCTCCCTTTAATTTTTCATACGATTGTAATCCATTCGGCAGAAGAAATAAAGAGAAAGTCTGATTTTCAAACCCAATATCATTCAAGGCTTTCAGGATGGATAGGAGGCAGAACCATCATCTTAAACCGACCATTTGCACAACAGAAGACGCGGGCACCAGGCGGGCATGGGCCTTGATTTTCGGAAGTTCTTCCTGTAACACCTTGTATGTGTTCTGATGAGGGTGAGCGATGCCGATGGCCGATCCCTTTCGGGCTGCAATATGAAGCAGCAGTTCTGTCTGCTTTCTGATGAAATCAGATTCGACAACATGATCTAAAAAGACATCCCGTTCTCCGAAAGGAACCTTCAAAAGCCTTGCAGACGGTTTGCATAACGATTCTTTGGTTGTCCGGCTGTCAACAAAAAACAAGTCTCTTTTTTTTAAAACAGAAAAAATCTGATACATTCTAGAGGAAACTGTCGTCATTTTAGAACCCATATGATTGTTGACCCCCCGTATGAAAGGCATGGAGTCAAGATCTTTTTTTAACTGGCTTAACAGCGTATCCGTTGTCATCGAAACCAGAAGGACACCGGGACCGGGATTCACTTCCGGATATTCAAACGGTTCCATGGGCAAATGGAGCATTACTTCCATTCCCTTTTGATGAGCCAATTCCGCAATTTTTTTCTGTTGCGGACTTAATGGAAGGATAGAAAATGTTATTTTTGCATCCAGCTGAGCAAATTTTCCGGCTATCCTGCTGTCGTATCCCAGGTCATCTATAATAATCGCAATGATCGGCTTTTTTTCACGTCTGGCAGCTACCGGAATTTCATGCGCCGGCAAACTTTCATCTTTTGGAAAAATCTCAAACGCAGGCTTTGTAAAATCATGCTGCCGGGTCAAGAACTTCTCGGGTATCGTCTTTCCGGTTTTACCGATTCCGGATAAAGGAAAAAGCTGATATGCCAGAAAACCTGTAAATGCGACTATCGATAACAGAATGAGAAGTCCTGCTGCTGCTTTTAAAAGATTTGCTGAAAAGTTATAATCGACTTTTTTTGATTTTTTAGAAACGCTTCTCTTTTTTTTCTGCCTGGCTGTTTTCTTTTTTGTCATGGTGCTTCAATCGATCCAACAGGAACGCTTCACCTGAAAATAGTCACCAACAAGATATCCTTTTCGAACAGTTGCAATATCCTCTGTAATCATTCCTTCAGATTTTTAAATATCTCATAACCGATCAGGATATCCAGTGCACGGCTCACCTGATTATCCGACATAAGCGTTTTTAAAGCTAACGGTGCAAACTCTGTATGTTCAAGGCTTGAATCAGATGTTGACTCCTCTTCCTTTTCTGATTTGGAATTTTTGCCTGATTGATTATCCGGTTCAGCCTTGAGATGATTTTTCAAATCTTTTTCCTTTACATCATATATCTCTTCCCAGTTTTCTTCCGGCTCTGTTTCTTCTATCGTTTTCCTCGTGAGGATAATATCCGGTTCGATCCCTTTTGCCTGAATGGATCGGCCGGAAGGGGTATAATACCTCGCTATTGTAAATTTGAGGCCAGAGCCGTCACGCAAAAGCTTGACGGTTTGCACAGAACCTTTGCCAAAAGAGGTCGTTCCCAAAACAAGTGCCCGTTTATGATCCTGAAGAGCGCCGGCAACAATTTCAGATGCACTTGCACTTCCGCCATTTATCAGTACGATTATCGGATAGTCTCGCTTTTTTTCATTCTTATGCGCCTTATAAATTTGAGTATGTTTTTCAAGTCGCCCCTTAATCGACAAAATGACTCCTTCCTCAAGGAAAAGCTCTGAAACGCCTATTGCCTGAGGCAGAAGCCCGCCCGGATTGTCACGGATATCCATAACAAGCCCCTTGAGCTCTGTTTCTCCGGATTCGAGTTTATCCAGAGCGTTCTCGAGATCATAGGTGGTTTTTTCCGTAAAATTATAAATACGGACATATCCGTATGTTGAATTCAGCATAAGATACCTTACACTTTCAATGGGAATGACATTACGGACAACGTTGAAATCGATCGGCTTTGATGATCCTTTTCGTAATATTGTCAAGGTTACGGAGGTGCCTTGTGGTCCTTTTATCTTTTTTACCGTCTCACTGATGCTCATCTCTTTGGTAGGAGTTCCATCAACCTTATAAATAATATCACCCGCTTTAATTCCAGCTCGATATGCAGGCGTGCCTTCAATGGGCGATACAACGGTTAACATTCCCTTATGGGAAGTAATAACGATTCCAACACCGCTGAACTCACCCTTTGTGTCATCCTGCAGAAGCTCAAGAGCATCGGGCGGAAGATAGGCGGAATGAGGGTCCAGACTCTGAACCATTCCCTGAATTGCCTTTTGTATAAGCTCCTTTGAATCAACCTCTTCAACATAATTATTTTCAAGCTGTTCAACTACATCTGAAAATATCTTAAGGCTCCGATAAGTATCATCCGTGTTTGCGGAGAGACTCCCGTATACACCATCCCCGAAAATCAATAGCGCTGAAACAGAAAGCGCCAGTATTGCATAATGAATTTTTTGTCTTGTTTTTTTGGTCATCAACCTGCTCCTTCAGTTTTTTTTAGCCATTGAAGAGGGTCTATTGGTTTCCCTCGATGGCGCAGCTCAAAATAAAGGTTTGATCCTGTCATGGATGCCGTATCGCCTACAGTGGCAATAACCTCTCCCTCTTCTACAGGGTCGCCCTTTGATTTAAAGAGTTCTTCCGCATGCGCATAAACACTATAATAATGCATCCCATGGTCAATAATGATCATATTGCCATAACTTTTAAACCAGCCCGAATAGAGTACAACTCCGCTTTGAACAGCCTGGATCGGTTCACCTCGGTCAGCCAGAATTTCGATACCGCTTCGGAAATTAACGACATTAAATTTTCTGTTTTTATAGGGTCCGAAAAATGTGATGATTTTACCGTTGACCGGTATATTGAGCAAGCCTTTATATTTTTTAAAATTTTTTAATGGTTCTTTTGCAATTTTTTCCGATTTGCCATGAAGAGACAATATCGTCCGGTCAAGGGCTTTCCCCGCTTTCCGGAGAGAGTCAATGGCCGCCAGCTCAAGAGACTTCTTGTTACGTATCTCTTTGAGCAGATCGGCTCTTTTTCTTTTTTCCCCGGATAGTTTTGCAATCTGATTTTCAAGATCTTTTTCCAGGGCAAGCTTTGCATTCTTTTTATCATCCAGTTCCTTCAACAGATTTGCCATGACCAACCTGTTCTGGGTGTGGGTTTTCAGAATGGCTTCATCATATTCAAGAATACGTTCCATGACAAATTTACGATAAAGGAAATCATACATGGAGTCCGAAGAAGCAAGAATATGCATCGGACCGATGAGGCTCATTTTATATAAGGCAGTGAGGCGTTTAGCAATATAGCTTTCAGTCTGATTGATCTCCTTTAAAAGCACTTCTGATTGTTCCGAAGCGTTTTTTATCTTTTTTTCCACCTCTGAAAGGTCGAGCCGAATCGTATGAACACGCTGTGTTTTTTCATTCATAGCCCGGTCCAAATCATTCAACCCTCTGATAATTTTTAATTCTTCTTCACTGAAGGCCTTTACTTCAGCCTGGTGTTCTCGTAATTTTACACGGATGTCTTCCGAACCGGATTGTATAGTCCGATCGGCATCCTCTTTTCGCACATTCAGGCGGGAAGAAACAACACCCCCTTTCCCTTCCGCACCGCTTTTCGCCCATATATTGAATGGCTTTTGCAGAAAAACGAGCGCACAGAGAATAATTAATAGGTTAAAAATTTTTTGAGAGACAGATAACATCCCAGCCATCCGGCAAACATGCTGCAAAAAATAATTCCTGCAGAAATTTTCAGGGGTATGAATCGCAATGTGAAATAACCGGAAGAAACTCCCTGCTCGACATTAGAAGTGATCATGACATATATGATAAAAAGCGTTACAATTCCGATAAGCCCCCCAAAAATACCTTGAATTATTCCCTCAATATAGAAAGGCCCCTTGATAAACCCATCTGTTGCCCCAACCAGGCGCATAATTTCAAACTCTTCATGTCTTGAATAAAAAAGCAACCGAATGGTATTTGCGACAATAAAGACAGATGCCATAAAAAAAACAAAACTCATCACCGTTCCTGCGAACTTAAAAAGGTTAAAAATTCCGGTCATACGCCCGAGCCATTTCTGCCCGTATTCAACTCCTTCAATCTGTGGAAGCACCTCAATCTGAGCTGCCAGAATCTCCACTTTCTCCCAGCTCTGCGTGGAAGCGCTCATTCGAACTTCAAAAACATCCGGAAGCGGGTTTTCTTTTAGATTTTCAAAAAGAGATGCCTGTCTTTTCATTTGCTGTTTCAGCTTCTTCAGGGCTTTATCCCTGGAAATGAATCTGACAGATGAAACCCCCGGCAATGCAAGAATTTGATTTTTTAATTCAGGAAGTTGAATTTTTTCGACATCCGCATTCAAGTATGCCATGATTCGGACGCCTTTTTTCCATGAACGGATAATATCATTCACGTTTGTAAAAAAAAGACCGAATGCACTTACGATCAGGATCGACAATGCAATGGTTATGATCGTAACCATATGAAGAAACCGATTGCTTTTAATGTCCTGAAGCGCCCGCTTTATAAAAAATAAAAATAACCCGGTTCTCATGATGTCGCTGCTTTTTTCTTTTCCGAAATAGGTTGTGGAGGCGTTTCAAGACGCCCTTCTTTTAAGTAAATAACCTTTCCTTTTGACTTTTGGATAATGTCCCTGTCGTGAGTTGCGATGATGACGGTTGCGCCGCGAGCATGAACCCCTTTTAGAAAATCCAATATGACGCCGGCAGATTCGGGATCCAGGCTTCCAGTAGGTTCATCCGCAAGAATAATCATCGGTTCCCCCACGACTGCTCTGGCTACCGCAATTCTTTGCTGTTCTCCTCCTGAAAGGCTGGGGGGATAAGCATTCAGCCTTTCTTCCATTCCCACTGTCCTGAGCACACTGTTTACCTTTTTCTGGATAAACCGTGATTTCATCCCCTTCACCTCCAATACAAGGGAGATGTTTTCATACACGGTTTTTGTAGGTATCAATTTGTAATCCTGAAAAATGATACCAAATTTCCTTCTTAACATGGGAATTCGGCTGTTTGAAATCCTTGAAAGATTCATGCCGTCTATCAGGATCTGACCTTCCGATAACGTCTCACCGAGATAAAGGAGTTTCAGCAATGTCGATTTGCCGGCTCCGCTGGGACCGCTGATCAGAAGCATTTCATTTCGTGCCACATCAAGGGTTATGTCGTCCAGCGCATTTTTCTTGCCAAAACGTTTATGAACGTGAAACAGCCGAATAATGGCATTGTCATTACGGTTTTCAGTCATTCAAAGGTTCCCTGCTCCTGATGTTATCAAACCGATATTTTCCCGCATTTTGTGATTAACGACCTGATTCTGTTCCAGTAATAGAGCATGCGCGCCGGCCGTTTTGGCAACAAAAAAATCCATGATTCACAATGTATGGCAGGATATGTTATATAACAAATATTTAGCTGCAAACCTATTATGTTGGTTCTAAAATTTCAACAGTTTTTCCCGCTGCGGAAGGTTTTGATTTGACCAAAAGGAATTTAGCTGATAGTTCACGCTTGAGCTTAGGGAGTGCTGTCAAAGGTTTTCCTTACTCGAAGCCTCCGCTGAATCCCTAATAAAAGGCTTCTTCCACTTCAGTGGAGGCTTTTCTCGAACAAACCGCTATCGGAACAAATAACATTCTATCACGAAGCCCTTGATCCGGAGAAGGCAAACATGAAAAGTGAACTGATCCGTATTTTATGCGAAAAATCTTTTAAATACAGCCACGCCCCCATATTTAAGCTGGTTTCAGGCGAAATGAGCTCCTTTTACGTGAATTGCAAGCCCACAACGCTTCATCCAAGAGGAATGTTTCTGGTCGGCCATTTGATGTTTGATGAAATCAAAAATCTGAATCTCTCAGGAGTTGGAGGCCTTACTTTCGGAGCAGATCCCATCGCTGTTGCCACGGCTTTTGTATCCGAAATAAAGCAGCAGCCTGTCAAGGCATTTTCAATTCGGAAGGAACAGAAGGACCACGGAATCATCAAATGGGTTGAAGGCGATTTGCAGCCGGGAGACAGGGTGGCCATACTGGAGGATGTTGTGACTACCGGCGGATCAACCATTAAAGCTGTCGAACGTGCCGAATCAGAAGGACTTGAAGTGATTAAGGTGGTAACCCTGGTCAATCGCCAGGAGGGGGGAATCGAAAGGATCAAAAAACATGTCGACTCTGTTTCTTCTATTATTACAAGGGATGAACTGATCCATCAGTACAAAAAGGGCTCTCTGAATCTGCCGGGTTGAGAATTCGTATGGTTATGCTCCGGGGATATAGGTGGCGCATGCACTTTCAGATTCCCAGACCGTAACGCGGGAGACAGTTATCGGCCCTTTCCCCAACCGTGCCTGCACCTCTGATGCAACATAGCTGGCTATATTTTCAGAAGATGGATTCCCGCCGCTTAAAAATCCGAGTTCATTGAGAAACTTATGATCCACGGTGGCCATAATTTGAGAAACATGATCTTTGAGTTCTCCAAAATCAATCAGAACACCGGCATCGTTCAAATGCTGCCCCACCACGCAAACCTCAACCTTCCAGTTGTGCCCATGAAGGTTTTCACATTTTTCTGCAACCATTTTGAGCTGATGTGCTGCCGCAAAATGGTCGATAACTTTTAGCTCAAACATGTTTCATATCTCCTGCCTCTTCCAAACAATCCATCCTGGTTTCCATCCGAAATTCTGCGAACAATGCAGGGGGACCATTACCGGATGGAACCAATCTAATTGAAAGCATTCCCTTTCAGAATGTTTTTAAGTTTATTTTTCAGTTTATCCGACTCCAGCCTGGAAAACTCATTCAGCAACGCCACCTGTTTTTTGTTGAGATTCGTGGGCGTTACAATCTGGACCTGAACAATCTGGTCCCCCCGTCCATATCCCCGTAATGAAGGAATACCTTTTCCCGGCAGGCGGAAAGTTTCCCCGTATTGTGTCCCTTTTGGAATTTTAAGGGTTTCTTCTCCTTCAAGGGTGGATACTTTTATGGTATCACCAAGTGATGCCTGAATAAAAGAGATCTGAATCATACTGATAATGTCTGTGTTTTTTCTGATAAATTTCTCATGTTCTTTTACACGGATAAACACATACAGATCTCCGGGAGGCCCTCCGCCAATTCCGGCTTCACCTTCCCCGGTCAGACGCAGCCTCGATCCGGAATCAATCCCCGCGGGAATTTTTACAGATACGGTCTTTTCCACAAACACCTGCGTAGAGCCCTTGCAGTTGGAACACGGGTTGGATATGGTCTTGCCTTGTCCGCGACATGATGGACAGGTGGTGCTTACTGTGAAAAAACCCTGGGTGCGCGTTGCCTGACCGGTCCCTCTACAGTAGTTGCATATCTCAGGTTGCGTGCCGGGCTCACAGCCGCTTCCACTACAGGTCGGACAAGTTTCCGCTTTTTCAATGGAAATCATTTTTTCCGCGCCAAAAGCCGCTTCCATAAACTCAAGGGTTAAATCATATCGAAGATCCGATCCACTTCTGGCTCCACTCCTTGAACGCCTTCCGGAACCGAAACCGAAAAAATCCTCAAATATATCCCCGAAACTGGAAAAAATATCATCAAAGCCGCGAGCACCTGAGAAGCCGGCACCCTCAAGGCCCTGATGGCCATACTGATCGTAGATTCGACGTTTTTTTTCGTCACTCAATACCGCATAGGCTTCAGATGCCTCCTTGAATCGTTCTTCCGCCTCTTGGTTATCCGGATTTTTATCAGGATGATATTTTAGAGCGAGTTTACGGTAACTTTTTTTCAATTCACTTTCCGTTGCATCCCGGCCGACAGAAAGAACTTCATAATAATCCCGTTTCGTGCTCATAAAAAACCTAAAAATTTTGAGGTAAATTCAAAACATGCTCCTGCCGACACAACTGTTCATGACATGAAAATGATAACTATACCGCATCTTTCACGATATGTGTATTGATATTGTCAGCACTCATCGCTTATGCTACTGATAAAAACTAACTCAGAAATCTAATACACAAATCAGGCTTGTCAATGAAGAATATAGAACTTCCCTTTGTAAGAGACATGTTTAATGCCATCGCTCCAAGATATGATCTTCTGAACCGTCTGTTAAGCCTCAGGCAGGATGTATACTGGAGGCGAAAAATGATTTCCCGCATGAAAATCCCGAAGCAGGCAGCCATTCTGGATATGGCTTGCGGAACAGGGGACGTAATTCACGAAATACTCCGGCAAAAAGGTGCCGGTAATGTGATCATCGGTTCGGATTTTTCAACCGGCATGCTGCAACTGGCAAGAAAAAAAATCAACTCTGTAGCCTCCTCCTCTCAGGTTTTTCTTGTCGCCGGCAATGCACTCCAGATGCCTTTCAAGCCTGAAATCTTCGACGCTGTCAGCATTGCCTTTGGTATCCGGAACATCAACGACAAGCGTTCAGCTCTGAAAGCATTTTATGATGGGCTAAAAAAGGACGGCATGATTGTGATTCTGGAACTGACGACACCTCAAAAAGGATTTTTCCGGTCATTATATCTTTTCTATTTCAGAAGGATACTCCCCATGATCGGCTGGATTGTCTCCGGAGAAATCAAGGCCTATCAATACCTGCCTGATTCGGTAATCAATTTTCCTTCATCAAGAGAGTTTGCCGACATCATGCTTTCCGCTGGTTTCTCGAATGTAACATGGCAGAAGCTGACCTTCGGGATTGCCACCCTCTATACCGGAAACAAAGCATAAATTCCCTTACCCGACAAAAGGTCGCCGCAGAAT
This sequence comes from uncultured Desulfobacterales bacterium, assembly GCA_964578935.1. Taxonomy (GTDB): domain Bacteria; phylum Desulfobacterota; class Desulfobacteria; order Desulfobacterales; family SURF-7; genus JAQYVL01. Next base: position 13,007 of record CAZOEW010000014.1, read on the forward strand.
TGTATCCTTTTTCCAGCGTTTATCATTTTTTTCAGGATATTCAATCGTATAGTGAAGTCCCCTGCTTTCCTTCCTGTGCATGGCGCATTGAATAATCAACTCCGCAACCGTTGCAATGTTGCGGAGTTCAATCAGATCGGATGTAATTTTAAAATCCCAGTAATATTCATGAATTTCATTTGCAATGATCTCGATGCGCCGTTTGGCCCGTGCAAGGCGCTTGTCTGATCGAACGATTCCAACATAATTCCACATTAAACGCCTGATCTCATCCCAGTTGTGGCTTACCATAATCTGTTCATCACTGTCGGTTGTGCCGGATTCATCCCAGTTGGAAATATCCGGAAATTTAAACTGTGATGTTTTCAGATCATCAATTGCCTGAAACGCTGCCTTGCGGGAATAAACAAGTGCCTCAAGAAGGGAGTTGCTTGCCAGGCGGTTTGCTCCATGAAGTCCGGTACACGCCGTCTCCCCCACCACATAAAGATTTCCAATATCGGTCCGGCCTGCCATATCGGTTACCACGCCCCCGCAAATATAATGCGCGGCCGGAACAACCGGAAGCGGTTCGGAGGTCATATCAAAACCGAACTGCAGGGCTTTCTGATAAAGATTGGGAAACCTGGTTTTTATAAAGTCCCTGTCTTTATGTGAAATATCAAGAAACATGGATTCATTTCCACTTTTTTTCAGTTCCGTGTCAATGGCTCTGGCAACCACATCCCGGCACGCAAGATCTTTCAGCGGATCATACTTTTCCATGAAAGAATTACCGTCCGCATCAATCAGGCGCCCCCCGTCCCCTCTCACCGCTTCGGATATCAAAAAATTTTTTGCATCCGGATGATAAAGGCATGTTGGATGAAATTGAACAAATTCAAGGTTGGCAACCGTTGCACCGGCTCGATAACCCATGGCAATCCCATCTCCGGTTGCAATATCCGGATTGCTTGTATACAGATACACCTTTCCGGCCCCTCCTGTGGCGAGCAGGGTTATCTTTGAGCAGAATGTTTTAACCTGATTTGTGGAACAGTCGAACACATATGCCCCGCAGCAGTAATCTTCATGGGTTGTGATAACAAGCCCTCTTTTCAGGCGGGTTGAAAAGGTTATCAGGTCAATGGCGATATGGTTTTCATAAATGGTAATTCGATCATTCCGCTGTACATGATCAAGCAGCACTCTCTCCACTTCTTTCCCGGTCATGTCCTGGGCATGAACGATGCGGTTCTCGGTGTGCCCTCCTTCTCTTCCAAGATCGAGGTTGTCCGAGTCGAGGATGGATGGATCTGAAGTGGCTCTCCTGTTGAAATTAACACCGAGTGAAATCAGCTCCCTGATGCTTTCGGGCCCTTCTTTGACAACCATTTCAACGACATCTCGATTACAAAGCCCGTCACCGGAGGCAAGGGTATCTTCAATATGAAGATCAAAAGAATCCGGTTTGCCGAATACCGAGGCTATGCCCCCCTGGGCATAGTTGGTATTGCTCTCTTTCGCATTTTTTTTTGTGACAAGGGAAACCGTACCCGCCTTTGACACTTCCAGCGCAAACATCAGGCCGGCTATCCCGCTTCCTATAATTAAAAAATCCGATTCAATTTTCATATTACCCTTTTTCTGGAGCAGCTGCGGTTATCAAAGCAGAGATGAGCGCCTCCGCTGTTTTTTCGTGCTGAAACCGATAATAAAGCCGACAAACAGTATGCCGGCACCCAACAGGCCGATATGTATATTTCTTTGAAGCAGCATTTCATTCAACTCCCGGGCTTTATTGGTTTGTGCGGCAAGCTCAAGATTCGCCTTTTCATATTTCGCTTTCAAACTCAAAAAATCAGCCGATTCTTTTTTAAGGCCGCTGTACTCATTACTCGTTCGATTCAATGCCTCCCTGGCATCGGCAAGTTCTGATGCAAGCTGCTTGTTCTCTTTCAAAAATCTCGCATTCTCCTTCTCAAGATCTGCCGCGCGTGCGGAAAGCTTTTCATACTTTTTACTCAAACTTTTTAACAGCAAATCACTTGGAACTTGAGGAGAAACAAACCGGGTCAGGACCCACCCCTCCTCTCCGCCGCTCGTGAGGATACGGCTCCAGTCTTTTCCGGGCTCCAGCACGTCCACCTCCTGGCCGGATTCCAGCATCTGAATGACTTTATAGTCTGTTCCGGGTCCGGTTCTCAAGGTAATCTTGAGGATATTGCCCACATACATTTTTTCCGCATAAACCGTATTGGTCAACGTGATGATAAGCGCACAGGCTAAAACAATCTGTTTCATTGAATTATTCTCCGTTTCACTGATTTTTTTTTAAATATCCAGATCCATATTCATTATACCCGAATACAGCAAGAAATTTTTTAATTATCATTCCGGTTTCATCGGTCTGCCATGATCCCAATCCTGCAGCTGCATGGAACGATTACCTATTTTATATTCTGAAAACAGCCTGTTGTCGGATTATGATGCCCGGCAAGCGGAGATGTCAATAATTTCTTTAAAATTTTCGGTTGTTATGATACTGTTTTTACAGGTTCCAAAATACAGGCCTTAAGACCATTCAGGATAAATTACATGATCGCATTTGATTTACAGTGTAAAAACGGGCACGCCTTTGAGGGCTGGTTTGAAAGCAGCAAGGCCTTTGATGAACAAAAAAAGAAAGGCCTTGTTTCATGCCCTGTCTGCAACAACATAGCTGTTTCCAAATCATTAAGCAGCTTCGGGATCGTAAAATCCTCACCCTCCTCTCAAAAAGCGCAGATAGATCAGCAGGCTGCACTCGAAAAAATCGGTAAAAAACTGATTGAGTTTGTAGAAAAAAACTTTGATGATGTGGGGGCTGATTTCACCAAGGAGGCCCTGAAGATTCATTATGGTGTTACAGAACCCAGAAATATCAAGGGAGTATCTACACAGGAAGGTGAAAAGCTGCTCAAAGAAGAAGGGGTTGATTTTATTAAAATACCCATGCCTGTAGAAAAGAACGAACCAGATGCATAGAGCGGTTCGAATGCTTGCGCCTGTTTTGTTTTGTGGATGCTCGAAAAATCAGACATTCCGGCCATATGTTTATGGCCTGTTGAATTCAATACGGTTGAACACCTGTTTAGCTGAAATTGAAAAACCGGGTCCGTGTTACAGATTTTGACTGTGACACGGGTTTTTTGTTTTATGAATGGGCAAATCCGGATTACATGGTTTTTTTAAACAAATAAAGTTTTGCCGGTGTGCCGTAAGGAGAAAAAATATGCAACTGCTCAACACAACGATGAATCATATTACCCAACCGGATCAATCCATATATGAGAAGGCAAGAGAAAGGCTGAGACAGCAGGCTCGACCTACGGGAAGTCTTGGAATTCTTGAAGAAGTTGGAGCGAGGCTTGCCGGTATTTTTAAAACCCTTGATGTCCGGCTGATCCAAAAGGTGATCGTAACCTGTGCCGGCGACCATGGCGTTTGTGCCGAAGGGGTAAGCCTTTTTCCATCGGAAGTCACGAGCCAGATGGTTTATAATTTTGTGAATGCCGGTGCTTCGATCAATGTTCTCGCCCGTCATGCCAATGCACGTGTGGAGGTGGCTGATCTCGGCGTAAATCATGAATTTGATCCGAAACTTCCGATTTTTCATAAAAAAATAGCATATGGAACAAAAAATTTTGCAACAGGCCCGGCCATGACAAGGGAAGAAGCGGTAAAAAGCGTGGAGTCAGGGATTGAAATCGTTGAAGCGTTGTTTCAAAAAGAGGCGGTAAGTATTCTCGGCACAGGGGATATGGGGATCGGAAACACGACACCTTCAACGGCGATTATTGCGGCATTTTCAGGGCTGCCGGTATCCGAATTATGCGGACGCGGAACCGGCATCGATGACAATGGACTGAAACGGAAAATTGCAGCAATTGAAAAAGGTCTTCAGAAGAACCATCCGAACCCGGAGGATCCGATCGATGTGTTGTCCAAAATAGGCGGGTTTGAAATCGGAGGGATTGCCGGACTTGTTCTTGGAGCCGCAGCCAGAGGAATACCGGTGTTATGCGACGGCCTGATATCCACCGCGGGTGCTCTTCTGGCGTGCAAATTGGCGCCGGTTGCCCGTGAGTACCTCTTTGCAAGTCATCACTCCGTAGAGATCGGACATCATGTTATGCTGAAAGAATTGAAGCTCGAGCCGCTTCTGGATTTGAAATTCAGGTTGGGTGAAGGAACAGGTGCCGCGCTTGCCATGGAGCTGATGGATGCGGCCACACGCATCTTGATTGAAATCAAGACATTTGAGGAAGTGGCCATCCAGGATGCCCAGCAGATCACCTCTCGGCCTGTCTGAAACCCGCAGGAGGCATGCATGAACTCAAAATCCAAAAATATTGAACAAGACCTGAATGAAACGCTACGGCAATTGACTTCAGAGAACAGGCGTCTAAAAAATTTTATCGAAATTGATAAAAGTCTCAGTTTGGAGCGTGACATCAACAGGCTTTTACCCCTTGTCATGACAAAAATATCAGAGTTTCTCGACGCAGAAAGAAGCACCCTTTTCCTGGTTGACTGGGAACGCATGAACCTCTGGACAAAATTTGCCCAGGGGCTCAGAAAAAATGCGATCAACATCAGACTGAAAATGGGTCTTGTGGGGCTTTGCGTCATTACGGGACAGACGGTTAACCTTCCAAATGCGTATGAAGATCCGAGATTCAACTCGGATATTGATGAGTTGACGGGTTTCAGAACCGAAAGCATTCTTATCGTGCCTGTTTATAACAGGCAATCCGAAATTGTCGGCGCTGTGGAGCTTCTGAACAAAAACACCGGCCTGTTCACAAATGAAGATCAAAAGGAATCGGAACGGGTTATATCCAGATTTTCCAGTGACGGCATGGCCGAACAGGTAGACAGGCAACATGCGGCTGAGCTGGTTCATGAAATCAGACAGTTTACAAACTGCGCCCGCGGTTCTTTTTTTATCCTCAACAAACAAAACAGCTCTCTTCAAACCATTGTATCCGAAGGGTTGAAAGGCCGAGAAATCAGCCTGAGCGTTAATCTTGGTATTGCCGGACTGGTCGCCATCACCGGAGAATCGCTGAATATTCCGGATGCATATGCAGATTCCCGCTTTGACAGAAGCACGGATGAAAAAACCGGCTACCGGACAAGATGCATCTTATGCGTTCCCATCAAAAACCATTCCGGCGAAACCTTAGGCGTTCTTGAAACCATCAATAAAAAAGATGGAACCTTTTCCAATTCCGACATGGAGATTCTCAAAACGCTTACGGCAACCATCGCGATCTCGATTGAAAACGCAACTCTCTTTTCGGAGCATACCAGACAATTCAAAAGCATTTTAAAGGTAATGGCCGCTTCTATTGATGCAAAAGATCCTCTGACGGCAGGTCATTCCGAGAATGTCACGAAATACTCTATTGGAATTGCAAAAGAACTCGGCTTTGGCGAAACCGAAATCGATGTCTTATGCATCGCCGCCCTTTTGCATGATTACGGGAAAATCGGTGTAAATGACCTGGTTTTAAAAAAACCGGCCCGTTTGACGCCACAGGAATATGAGATTGTAAAAACTCATGTTCGAATCACAAAAAATATTCTGGATAAAATGAGTCTTGCAAGAAAATATCGAACCGTATCTCTTGTCGCTTCCTGCCATCACGAACTCATGGATGGCTCCGGTTACCCGGATGGAATCACAGCAGATGATATACCCTTCATGTCTAAAATCCTCACCGTGGCAGATGTATTTGAAGCGCTGACGGCAGACAGGCACTACCGAAAGGCTCACACTGCTGAGCAGGCTTTTGAAGAGCTGGAAAAGTATGCCGGTATTAAATATGATCCCAACATTGTCCGGGCGTTAAAATCTTTTTGGGGAAAAAATTGAAAATCCAACCCATAGGCATCATTCATTCATGCTACAAGGAAAAATTTGGAATACCGCGACAGGCGGGCCTGGTTCCGGAAGCGGAAGCGGAGATTGAAATTTTTTCCCCTTACAACCAGGAAGAAGCTTTTCGAGGACTGGAAGAGTTCTCTCATATATGGATTCTTTTCATTTTTCATGCGATTCGCCGTAACGGTTGGAAATCAACGGTTCGACCTCCCAGGCTGGGCGGCAACCAGAGGGTAGGTGTTTTTACGACACGTTCCGGTTTCAGACCGAATCGAATCGGATTATCGGCCGTGAAACTGGAACAGATTACAAAAGAAAAAGAAACACTGGTTTTAAAAATAACCGGAGGGGACTTCCTGGATGATACACCGATTCTGGATATCAAGCCGTATCTTCCCTATGCAGACAGCATTCTGGAAGCATCCGGAGGTTTTGCTTCCGAATCACCTCCACAAGGAAACCAGGTGACATTCAGCCCCGAGGCGCTCTCAGCCTGTCTTGCCAAAGAAAAGGAGGGACTGCCGAAACTGCGCAGATTGATTGTTCAGGTACTGGCAAACGATCCAAGGCCTGGGTATTTTTCCAACAAACCATCCCGGAATCAATTCGGATTCAAACTGTATGATGTTGATGTGAAATGGGAGGTAAAGGGAAAAAAAATCCATGTAACCGGCATTGAAACATGCGGATCAAACCGAAAATAGTTTTTACCGCCAGGCAAAACTGCTGATGACAAGCAGAATAACACCGACAACGATAAACAGAATATAAATTGGAGTGGTCATCAGAAAATCAGCGATCTGAAATATAAAAGACACTGAAATACTGTCAACCCAGTCAATAATGTTTTTATCCATAACGTCAACCGGGCGCAGCGTTTTATAGACTGCATCCGGACGCATGACAGAAGAAATCGCCTGATAACCAAGTGTAAGAAAAGCACAGATCAATGAAAAAATTCCGGCTATTGAAAATTTTGACATATGCATCACCTTTTTTGACAGAAAAAAGTTTTTTTCAAAATTTTGGTCACACGATTCCTATCCTTTTATAATTCTTAATCGTTTCTTGCAATACCAAATTTGGAACAGCCGGTTTTGCCCCTGCACTGATGATCCTTCCGGTTTGGGGGAAAAGTTCTTACCAGTCATAAAGAATTTCCCAATAGTTATCAAAGAGGGGGTCATCCTGACTGTAACGATACGACATGGTTTTTCCGGTGCCGGGACCGGAGGTGGTGTCCTCGCGCCAGTATTTAATAAAAATACCGGGTATGAGATGCCTGTTCAACCCCTCCACCCATACTTCCTTTTCTTCAATGATCTTCCAGACCGTACCATATTGCTTGCTCCGAACCCTTTCTCCAACGCGCGGCAGCCCGTGCCTTGCTCGAAGACCTTTGAATTTATATGAAGACTGTTCTCCGGTATCCAAAACTTTCTCTCCGAAAATGATAATTCCAATGGCCCCGAGCGGTGCGGTTAATAGGATCGAAAGGACGGCGACCGCAAGGATTAAATCACCGGAAGCCACCCCTGCGGCCAGAGGAACAGCTCCGATGGCCGCCTGTACAGTCGCTTTCGGGATGTAGGCAATCACGCAAAAAAGTCTCTCTTTCAGGTCGAGCGGTGTCCCGATCAGGGAAATATAGGTCCCCGCACTGCGAAACAAAAGACCTGTCAAAATAACGAGGGTTCCCGCGATTCCGGCATGCCAGGCCACGTTGATGTTTACCTGGGCGCCAACCAGAACAAACAGGAGCAGTTCGGCAAACACCCAGACTTTTTTAAGTTTCTGGGAGATGAGATGCGCAATAGGCTCGGCCTTTTCCAGTATGACAAACCCGATGGCCATCACCCCCAAAAGACCGGCAATGGGCACCCATTTTTCACATGCCGTCTCCAACCAGGTCAATATGATGGCGACACCCAAAACCATCAATGTCCGTTTGGGAGGTCGCCAGTCATATCGGGTAAAAAGACGAACTAGAAAATATCCCGAAACCAATCCTGCAAGCAACCCCAGCGTAATGGAAACCGGAATTTCTCCCAGCTTGGCCCAGATATTGACCGCGCCGCCGCCATACATGCCCAGAAATATCGAAAAAAGAACGATCACAAAAACGTCGTCAATGGATGACGCCGCCAGCACCAGGGTTGGAATCCCCTTTTTGGCACCACGGCCCCGATCCATAAAGTCAATCATCAGGGGCACCACCACCGCCGGAGAAACAGCGCCTAATATCGCGCCCAGTATGGCCGCTTCCAGGTAGCTGATATGCAGCCAACGCGGGGCGACCAGCATAACCCCTGCAATTTCGAAAATGGCGGGAATACTGCTCATTAAAAGCGCAGGCCGTCCCACGCGATGCAAGGTGTCTTTATGCAGCTCAAATCCGGCACGCAGCAAAATGACAATCAGGGCAATTTTACGAAAATCAGCGGAAACGGTCATCATGTCCGGGGCCATCAGATTGAACACATAAGGCCCTGCCAGAATTCCCACAATCAACATGCCGACCAGACCCGGTAATTTTACGCTGCGAAACAGATAATCCGCAAGTAATCCCAAAACAATAATCAAAGATAGACTCGCCGCCATCTATGCCTCCTGTCAAAAATGCGTTGACATTCCAGCTACATGCTATCAACCATCCTGCTGTCAGGAATGCATCAGCGCCTCAATCTCCTCTGCTTCAACCGGAATCTTTTCGGTTAAATCGACCGGATCACCATCGGTAATCAGGATGTCATTTTCAATGCGAATTCCCAGGTTCTCTTCACGGATATAGATACCGGGTTCACAGGTAAGCACCATACCCGTTTCAAATTTTCGGTATTTGCTTCCCAGATCATGGACATCCAGCCCCAGGTGATGGGAGATGCCGTGCATGAAGTATTGTTTATATTTCGGTGTTTCATCATCCGGGTTTCCGGTGCTGCCGGGGTCCAGGAGGCCGAGTCCCACCAGTTCCGATTCCATGATGCTTCCGATCTCTTTCTGATACTCCGGCATCGAGATGCCCGGACGCAGCATTTGAATGGCTTCCCGCTGAACCCTTCGAACAGCCTGGTACACCATTCGCTGCCGCTCTGAAAATTTACCGCTGACCGGTATGGTCCGGGTTACATCCGAGGAATAATTGGCATATTCCGCCCCAAAATCTATAAGCAGGAGATCCCCTTTCCGGCACTGTCGATCATTTTGAATATAATGAAGCACACAGGAACCGGCTCCGGAAGCAACAATGGTCTGAAATGCGGGGCCGCGCGAGCGATTCCTGATGAACTCATTGACGATTTCCGCTTCAATTTCAAATTCCCAGACCCCCGGCCTGACAAAGGTTAAAATCCTCCGGAACGCCTTGCCCGCGATGCTGCAGGCTTCCTGAATGAGGGTTATCTCTCCGGATGATTTAATGGCCCTGAGGTGCTGCATAAGCGGCGCCAGTCTTTCATAGTGATGCAACGGAAAAGCGCTTTGGCACCATCTTAAAAATCGCATATCCCGGGTTTCGACCGTAATATCCGCCCGCGGATGCTCGTTGGTGTTGAGATAGATATTGTCCGCCTCAAAAACCAGGGGCCGAAAAATTTTTTCAAACTCCTTTGTCCAGCAAACCGTCTCAATCCCTGAAATGGCTTTCGCTTCTTTGCAGTTGTGTCTGGGGCCATCCCAGATTGCAATTTCATCACTTGTTTCTTTTATAAACAGCACTTCCCTATACTTTTTTTCTTTTGAATCCGGGTAAAGCAGCAGAACCGTTTCTTCCTGGTCCATGCCACTCAGGTAAAAAAGGTCTGAATTCTGAACAAAGGAGTGAATCCCATCCGCACTGGTCGGCATCATGTCATTGGAGTTGAAGATTGCAATGGAGTTGGGCTTTAACTGTTTTTTCAGCCGTTCTCTGTTCCCTGCAAAAAGGGACGATGGTATGGGTCGATATCTCATGGTCTGCTGCGCCTCCGGCTTTCTGATTTTGATTTTTTCCCGGATGAATTCCTTGCATGAAACTATCTTAATTTGCTTTGTTTATCAATTTAAAATTTTTTTGTATTGATATCGGTTTCTGATTAACTTATCTTCCTGCCAGACATCTCATCCATGACATGCAGATACGGCAGAGGATACGCTTGGATACTTCATGCACCAGAGCTGAAATCGACTTACGTGCTGTTGCCCGCAACACCCGGGAGCTTCGTCGAATTACAAACCCGAAAGCCCGCATGATGGCGGTCGTCAAAGCAAACGCATATGGCCACGGTGTTCTGAAGATTTCTAAAACCGTCCTTGCGAATGGCGCGGATGCCCTCGGAGTGGCACGGATTGATGAAGGGCTTCTGATCAGAAAATCGGGAATTGATGCGCCGATACTCATCTTGGGTTACACCTCTCCGGATCACACGGCAAGCCTGATCCGATATGATTTGACACAGACCGTCGGTTCCCGTGAGTTTGCCGAATCGTTTTCAGAAGCTGCCGGAAAAGAAAAGGCGGCTTTGAAAATACAGTTAAAAATCGATTCCGGTATGGGAAGGCTCGGGTTTATGCCGGACCCCCTGATCATGCCGGATGGAAGCAACGCCTTTTCCCGAACCCTGAAAGAGATGGAGGCCATTATACGCCTTCCAAACCTTTTGGTTCAGGGAATATACACGCACTTTGCCTGTGCCGACCTGAAGGATAAAACATCTTCATACCAACAGCTTGAAATTTTTAACGAACTGCTTGAACGCCTCCATCTGTCAATGGGGTTTGAGACCCCGATACGCCATGCTGCCAACAGCGCTGCGGTTATTGACATGCCGGATGCACATCTGGATATGGTACGGCCTGGAATCGCCCTCTACGGGCTGTATCCTTCGCAGGAAGTGGATCGAAACAAGATTCTGCTGCAGCCCGTTATGGAGCTGAAATCAAGAATCCTTCACTTAAAAAAGGTTCCAGCCGGTTTTCCGGTCAGCTACGGCGGGACCTGGCGGGCAACGAAAAAAACAACCATTGCCACGGTCCCCATCGGCTATGCAGACGGCTATAATCGCCTGCTCTCCTCAACAGGACAGATGCTGGTATGCGGAAAAAAGGCTCCGATAGCCGGAAGGGTCTGTATGGACCTGACCATGCTTGATGTGGGAGAAATCCCCGAAGCCTGTGTCAATGATGAGGTGGTTGTTTTCGGAAGACAGGAAAACGCATCGATCTCCGTAGATGAAATTGCGGAAACCCTCGGCACCATCCATTATGAGATCGTTTCAACCATAACGGAAAGGGTGCCGAGGGTGTTTTTTTAACTTACTTCGACAATTCAATCCAGTTTGCACGGCCGGTTTTTACCGTATCCATCGGAAGATTGACCTGGGGTATTTCGATGATGGCCCCTGTACTGGTCTGGATAAACGCCTTGCTTCCCTCGCTTTTCCCGACATGAAGGTTCGGCGTCGTAGACATGCCGCGTCCCAGCGGTACAATATCGATAATATTTCCGTCGACATCCAGGCCCTCGTTCCCGATGATGGTCTGGAATACCGGCTTATACCAGGAAGTTCCGGTTTTCAGATAAATACCGTACAGGAATGAATAGCCTTCGGTAAGGCAGGGATCATCAAAAGGCTTGAAGGTCGTAAATGTCAGCAGCCCTCCCAGCAGAGCCCCCTGCCCGAGATTACGCTCCTTATTATAGGGAAACTCCCTGTACCAGCCGTCCGTTCCGGTTGGATCGGCCAACAAACATCCGGAACCGCTGATATACTCTTCCAGATCATTGAACGTGGTGACCCCGCCTGCAACAAGCGCAAGGCAGTCCGGATCCAAATCTTTGCAGACAATATCGGCTGCACTGGCCCCTGAGGGCTGGATCAATATCTTGTCTACCTGCAGAAGCCCCTGAGAGCCGGGCAGACTGTCCGGCGTCCCTGTTTTTTCGACCGTTGCCCAGGTAAACTCCTTGTTACAGTTCAACGGTTCCTTGATGCCGTAATAGGCCTGCTGATCGATTGCCAGTTTTTCCTTTGCATGGAAAAACCGGCCGGTTCCAAAGCATACCCAGTAATTCACACCATCCCATCCCACTGCCGGTGCAGCGGTTACCGGATCTTCAACATTGATGAGGGTGGTAAAAAACCATTCATCCGGAGTGGATGTAATCTGTGATCCGGACACATCCAGTTTCCGGGTAATCAGCCGGTAGAGCTTGCCGGTCCAGGAGGTTGCATAGGAGCCCTCCACCGATCCAAAATATACCACATCCGCCCGATAGTTTTCCTTGGTTTCAAAATCCACCGTGATCATATCGGAGGCGAAACTGTTGGCAGCAGGAGCGGTCCAGCTTCCCACGTAATTGTTCGCGGCCGCAGGAGCGACGTTCGGAATTCGAAAAGCACTCGGTGTCGCCGACGTCAGCAACTCCAGGGGCAGTACCGCGACTTTCAGGTTCTGGATACTTGCTCCTTCTGAATCCGTGGGTCCGCTGCCCAGGACGAGGTACCATTTATAGATATCGCCGTCTTTCATGGGCACAACGGTTGGAATCGACGTGGTATATCCCATATTGATTTCAGAACCATTCATCGTCAGCTCGCCCAATAGAACCGGAGGGCTTTCCGGATTGGTCACATCGAGAATAAAATACGCGGATGTAAACCGGCGCGTATCCGCGGGATAGTCGAAAACGCCGTTACCGTCCAGATCAAGCTGATTGGCATCCACCGGAGCGCCTCCGAACCGCATGCTCCCCACAAGGATGGTTCCCCATCCCCCGGGATGGTCGGTATCATCGTTGAAGATCTTCACATCAAAAAGACGCGGCCGGTTATCCACATAGTATTTGTGCTCATAGGCTGGTTCTGCAAGGCATCTGAGATGAGGCAGAAGATTATACGGAACATAAGCCCATAGCTCTGCTCCCAGTTCAGGAGCCGTGTCTTCGGAGGTCCCATCAGGGGTTTTTAAAAATTTCTTTTCCGCCGCTTTAAAGAACCCTCCGTTAACGGCATGAAGCATTCCGTCGTTTGACCCAAAGTATATCACATGCCTGCGTTTTTGATATTGACTCACAAAATTTCCATAACTGGCATCCCTGTAAAGAAGATGATAGCCTTCCGCGGGGCTGGCCGAGGAAACAGGCGTGGAATGAACGACATCACCGAGCCGCCATGTAAACAGGGATTCCGTGCCGTCCATATTAAAATCATACAGAAGCCTTCGATTTCGCATGCCGGCCTGATCCATGCCTCGCATCCATTTGACGATATTGTTGACGTCAGCCGAACTCTGCATGCCAAAATCAAGGGGAACCGGCCCCCGGCCGCCGGAGGTTGCGAGGGCGGCCCAATCCCTTTCTTCAAACGGAATCTGTTCATTGCTGTCCACAATGCCATCATTATCCAAGTCATTCCAGGTGAAAATATACCGCTTTTTTTCTTCGGAAATATACTTGGCCGATGTCCGGTTGACCAGAACATCCGTATCCGTAATCCCGCTAAGCCAGTCGGTCACAGACCAGAGATATTTGACCTGCCGGATATCGGTTGATGTCCCATTGCAGGTTCCATCCGCATTCAGCATTCCGTAACACGCTTTTGTAATCTCCGCTGCGTCATCAAAATAAATAACCACGGGTTCATCACTGTCATCCAGGGTCCGGTTACCGTTGGTATCCTCATACATCATTCCGTAAGTGTCGATAAACATGGCGTGAACTTCTCCCGCCCAGACAACCGGATCAGCCGTTTCAGGCAGATCGATTTCCGGCCAGAAGATGGCCTGGTAGATTGCCCCTTCCCCACCTCTGGATGAAGATATAACCGAAGCAGCCGAACCAGCGGCCGCACCGGCACGAATAATATCAAACGTTTCACGGAGTTTGTCTTCCAGCTCCGCCATATTGGCAGCGGTGTTGAGCGTCGTGCCGCCGTTCGCTGCCGTATCGGCAAGCTGAACATCGGGACTGCACTCGTCCGTACCGATGCTTCGAGGAGTACCTGCGACAACAACATGCGTTCTGATCTTTTTCTCATGGAAAAGATAATATGCCAGATCATCCATATGGGTGCTGGCGGAAAGAGCGGAGTCAGGGCATCCAGCTACATCTGCCGCATCCCCATCATCCTGGCCTGCAATAGTAACAAAAGCCTGAACATCTGTCGCAAGGTCTGCTGTGGAGGCCCCGTCGGTAATGAGGAGGATATTGTTGGGCTGGCAGGGATCGTTAATGGGATCCGGATGGGCCGCGTCCATTCGAAAATCGGGATTTAGGATAAAATCAGGAAGATCCCGGTTCAACAGATTGATGTTGCTCTGGGTATAATATTTCATGGCCGTATAATAGGCTTCGGCCATGGGGGTCCAGGAGTTGGCCTTGATATTGTTGATCGCGGCAATCAGGGTGTTGGCGTGCACGGCACCCTGATCGATGTAAGCCACCACTTTTCCGCCGTCCCGGTTTTTCGCGTGACACTCATATAAAATGTGCGGATCAAGAGACGGGTCACACTCGCTTTTGGAGCCGTTGTCATTGAACACCATGACCCCCATCCGGATGTCATCTGCAAACTCCTTGAGCATTCCTTCCGGAGGGGCGGGTGCGTGAACATGCCCCTTCAGGACAGCAAGGGGCTCTCCAATCTGGGCGACCACCCCGGAATCGATCAAGACCGCAGGAAGGTTCCAGAACTCTCCGGTTTCTCCGGCCTGATCCGTGGGGTCGATCACCTCCGGAATTTCGACCACCCCGCAGTAGTCCTGCAGCGCCGCTTCGATGCATGCATCCGATTCCCAGCTTCCGCTTCCGACTCCGCCGACCCACTCCCATTTCATGCAAGCTAACGTAACCGGATGGGTTTTGGTGCATGTCAATACCGCTCCGGGTGCCGGTATCCAGCAGCGTCCCACATACCCGTCCCTTAAGGCCGGATCTGCATTGTACACCCCGTAGCAGGCATATCCCCTGCTGTCTGTCGTGATCTCCCACGGGTCGGTTCCTGAATCATACAGAGCTTCACAGGCAGGTTTGATGGACTCAACCGGCCCGGCACCCGGCGGCCAGGATGCATGCTTGGACGCATACCAGCAGTTATGGATGGAGTGGTTGAAGGCCGCCATGTAGTTTGAAATATCCCCCACGTTGCTGCCCTGAACATACCCCAGACAGTCCTCGATATACTGTTTTAACAGTCCCTGGTTCGGGCTCTCCTTTCCCATCTCCTCGATTGCCAATTGGCAGGCGGTATTGTCAAAACCGGTGGCCGTGAATGGAAAAATTTCAATATGGGTGGTGTTGTAGGTGGTCCAGTCTGTAATGCCGATATCGTCGGCCACGCCGGTGCCGTTTGCGGTCCCGCCGGTTTTCGTGATATACAGGGTCCCCTCATCCAGGGTGTTGAGCTTGGACGGGTCGGTGACAATGCTGCCGGCCGGATAGATTGCCCCGTTGGTCCACCGGGTAAGGGTATAGAGTGTCCAGTCCGTCACGCCGGTATCGTCGGCCACACCGGTGCCGATAGAGGTTCCCCCGGCAGCGGTAATATACAGGTTCACACCGGAATCGCTGACAATGCTGCCGGCCGCATACACGATGCCGTTCTCCCAGGAGTTGTATTTTTTCTCACCCGGCGGGATGATCCCCAGGGTAAGAAAAAAATCACTGCCGCCTGAATCTTTCACCGCTATCTTCTTGATCATCCGCCGGTTGAGGCATCCCCTGGATTCCATCAGCACCGCGCCGTGTACCGGATCATACTTTCCGCCGGTTAAAATCTTCTTTTCGACATCCAGTTTGGACGCGGTAGCCCAGTTCAGAAAATTCCCTTTGGCAGTAAAATCCGTGACCGCCGGAGTGGCATCGATCTGAATCAAAGCATCTTCCTCACTGCTGTCATCGGCCGCGTCTGCCGGATCATTTGTGATATAACTTGTATAGGTTGCCGAACTTTTTATCGCGGCAACGTCTGCATCGGCGATCGGTTCGAATTTTGCCGAAACGAAATTGTAGGAATACCACTTAGCCGGATCAAAATAACCGGCATAGCTTTCAATGGACTGATAGGTATCATCATAACAGCCTGCGGGATTGCTTTCATTGATATAGGCCAGATCATACATACTGGAGGAATTATCGATCATAATCAGCAGATTGGGAGTCGAGCTGGTTGCCAGAAAAGGGGGAACGGCAACGCCGTTTGCGCAACTGCCTCCGGCAGCCCACGCGCAGGGACTGCTGAACGAAACTACCGCAATCAACATGATGAAAGCTGAAATTATTTTTTTGAACGCTTGTTTGAACGCTTGCATGGTATCTCCTTTATGGCGTGTTTCCCAAACCGAACACCTGTTGAATCAAGGGTTCTCATATCTCAAGGATCGTGCTTCAACATACCGATGTTTTTCAAAAATCTGTTTAATACTTGCAGTCCTCTTCCTGTCCAATCACGTGCCGCCACTGAATCATCAGTTCGGCAATGGTGTTATTTCTTCCCAGATGCTGTGTATGGATGTCATACACAATATGTCCGCCCCCTCCGGCAGCGCCTTTTCCCTTTCCTTCATAACCGGCTGCCATTTGAAGCGCGGAGCCCATTCCCTGAACCGTGCTGCCGGCCATTCGAATATTGGTGTGGGGTCCGGAGCCGTAATTATCCGGGAAATAGATGTCCCGGTCTGTATCCGACGGATCGGACAGGGTGAAATTCTTCCAGAAATCCAGTTCCGTTACCCTTGTGGTTCCGATTGTCGTTTCCCCCGAGTCTGCCTCATCTTCCGAAAAACCTGCAGGGCAGCAAAGATTCTGCTCCAGAAGTTCCGTAGCGACATCCAGCCCTCCTTCCGCGACATAGAAGGCGATTTTATGCTTCACATCATTGGTGGCGGTCTGCACTTCTGTAGTGGATGTATCAATGGAAGATATACCGGCAAGGGTAATCAGCGCGATAATCATCAAAATCAAGACCAGAACCGCCCCGCCATCATCGGAAATAATATCCCACCTGTTTTTCATATACCATCCTCATCTTAATAAGTTATTGCCTTATAGTACTCAAATGTTATCTCCTTTGGGCGGCTCCGCGCATTCAGGACGGTAACCCTGACGGTTTTTACATTGGGCATAGGAGTATTGTCTGTAACATCCCATGAAATGGTGTACCCCCCTTCTCTCACCGGAGCCGGGCTGCTTTCCAGGTCTTCATACGGAACAGCCATCAGCTTTTCAATCCGATCCGATGCCAAAGAGGATGATTCCATAACCCTCCGGGCGGTTGCATTCCCGTTGATGGAAGAAATCGTCAGGGTGGCGATGGCAAGAAGTCCAATCGAAAAGATTGCAATCCCGATCAGCGCCTCGATGATGGTGAACCCCTGTTCATTGCACTTTTTTCCGATCTGTTTCGACTTTTCGTTATTCATCTTCCGTTTTCCTCCCATCAAAGCCCTATATTACGACACAATACCCGCTGGGTTATGGTCCGTTCAACCGGACCACCGCGGCCGGCCGGCTCTCGAATCGTCAACGTAATATCAATCCCCCGGATATCTTCCAGGTTCAATGCCGGCACCGGCAATCCCAGATCATTTTCAGCTTCATCAAAATACCGGAAGGATAAAGCCGTCACATTGTCCAGTAAGATCAGCTCTGATTCCGTATCTTTTGCTTCATCCAGAATTCTGGACACGCTTCGGGTTCCGGGATTAAACTGATAGGTTATCCTTTCAGAAGCATCATCATTGATAACACCATTGAAATCCGGTGGGGCAAGCGTTGTATCGATGGTGTCCCGGGTTAAACGGATTTTTGAAGCGTCCGCCTCCTCAATACCAAAATTATCGCCCTTGACCGGCGCGTAACCGGCCATCCGGAGATCATGAGCGATATATTCGACACCAACACGGATGCTTTGCTGCACTCCTGCCGAAACATCCTGAGTGGTATACGATCGAAGAGATGAAGCATATACAACGTAAACAACCGTCATGACAATTGAAACAATAGCCATGGTGACCAGAATTTCCACCAGCGTAAACCCTTTGTTATGCTTTTCCAAATTCATGCTCCCTGTTCCCTATGATAGTTGAATCCGGCCTACCGTATTGATATTGATCTGTCTTTTCCCGGACCGCCCCCTGATCACTACATTTCCTATATCCCCGGCAACACCGGGAACCGGTATGCCGCGACCGTTAAAAGAGGTGTCGGGTTTGCCGTCCAGGTCGCCATCCGTAAATGTCGTTTCCGATATGACAATTCTAACCCCGGCAGGCAGCTGCCGCCTTTTGAGAACCGGCCCTCCTTCAACGACAATGGCATAACTGTTGGCGGAAAACTGTGTCTTTACAACGACATTTTGTTTGATCGCCCATGATCTGGCCATCTGAAGATCGCCCCGCAGATGATTAACCGCGCTTCTAAACTTTGCAGCATCCTGCCATCCTATCATGTTGGGTATGGCTAAAGCGGACAGGATCGCCAGTATGGAAATGATCATCATCAGTTCAAATAGTGTAAATCCGGATTCTCTGTTCAACCGCATGGGCTAAAACCTCCACAGCATAAATGCTTTTATTGATCGGATTGAAGAAATCATCTTTATCATTATCCTTTGCTCAGTCTGTATCATGTTCTGACACAAAATGAATACAAAAATTATGCCACTTGGTTCATTTCCAAACCGCATGGATGCTTTTAAGCATATCTATTCGATATAAAAGGATATTTAAAAAAAGATCTCTATGCGATGAGCATTTTGACAGGAAGCAATCGAGCCCTTAAAACAGAAAAAAACCGATTTTCAATCGGCATTATTAAATTTTTTTAGAGTTTTGGTTTGGATATAATCCGGATGATCCGGAAAGTACTTGTTGAAATATTTAATATGATATCATATAGATAATATTATTCCGAGCTGTTTTTCCCGACAATCATCTCCATGAGGTATTAAATATTTTTATAGCTTTGCACCGGCAGATTCGCATCCAGGTCCATCAATCCAAAACCCGGGAGTTGATGGTACACAAGTAACACCGTATCAGACTAAAAATTCGGCAAATTCCTTCTGGATGACCTGGTAAAGCTTTTCACCAATCGCAAGGCCGGTGTCGATAAACTGCGGCCCGTATTTCATGCCGGTTGCTGTTCGAAAGGAGGTCTTGATCTTTTCCAGGGATTCAATCCCTCTGGGAAAAAGGCTGACAAATTTGGATAGCGGTATGTCTGCAAATTCGAGCATATCCCATACGGTATGGGAAAAATTATCCGGACCCCAGCGAAATTTATCCGCATCGTAAAGGCAGTCGGAAATAAGCGTTCCCAGAGGGCTATCGCAGGGCTGCTGCTCCTTAAACGCTTCATGGTTATGGATGGCACCTGCAATGCAGTTCACTTCATCCGGTTTAAATGACTGCCAGGAGCCCAGCATTTTCCGTGCATAATCAGCGCCTTTTTTTGCGTGTCCTTTCTGGGATCGTTTTATATCATGAAGAAGGCCTGCGCACTGAGCCAGAAATACAGATCGTTTTCTGCTTTCTTCCACATACCCGGCAAGCTCTGCTTCAATAACCATCAGGGTGCCTGCATCCAGCGTGACCTTGATCGCATGATCCAGACCGTGCCCCATGTTGTTGTTTTCAATATGTTTTTCGACAAACTCCCGCAGTTTGTGGATTACAGGATCGGTTTCAAACAGGTTGCGGGATATCTCGACTGCTTCGGCAAAATCCTCATAAAAAGGCTGTGCCGGAAAGGTCGACACAATCTGTCTGGCGCGCTCACGAATATGGATATAGACCTCTTTCATGATCCAAAAAATATCACGGAAACGGTGATTACACAAGCGTGATGGCTTCTTTAACCATGAATCAGCTTTTTTCCCGGAGGATTCGAATCTGCTGAAGAC
>CAZOEW010000015.1:0-32622 GCA_964578935.1 uncultured Desulfobacterales bacterium
ATGAGGATTAAGCAGTCTTGGGTCTGTTTCATTTCCTGGGAATCGTTCCTGTCGGAGCAAGACCAGATAAATGGCTTCGTAAAAAGCCAAGTCAGTGCTAAAGGCTGCACCTGTCTGCTCGAAATACCGAGCACACCGTGCCTTTGCTGCACCACATTATTCGCCGGTATTGCGGGCACGATATTCCGCGCAGTACGCGCGCGCTAAGGCAGGACTTGCAGCTTGAATTTGGAACTTTTTCTCTCTGCCATCCAGAGATCCGGCTTTTCGATTCAATGCGACAGAACGGGGCTGATGTAACGCATGGTGCATGAATACGGCAATCCTGTCTGCGAGGATCAGAAGGCAAAAAAAACGGAACCGCGAAATATTACGGCAGATGGAATCGCTATTGATTATGTTGAAACAGATATAACAGAAGACTTGACGGATAATTCAAAAAAAGCCATAGTAGGCGTGATTTCAGTCCAGGGAGCAGGAAAACCGGGAGCTACAGCCGCAATCGCTTGTGTTTTATTCAAGCATCGAAACATGCTGACACCACAGGGCAGATGATTTGCAATAGCATCGGAAACACTATTGAACAAGGAGAAACACTTTATGTCGGTTGAAGATAAAATTATAAAAATTATTTCGGAAAAACTGGATGTTGATATAAACGAAGTTATACCCAAAGCCTCACTCGTGGATGATCTCGGCGCAGATTCCCTTGATCTAGTGGAACTCGTAATGACCATGGAAGAAGAGTTTGATATTGAAATATCCGATGAAGAGGCTGAAAAACTCATAACCGTCCAGAACGCCATCGATTATATCAAGGCAAATTCATAACCCGCTGCGACCTGTGCTTACAGGTCGCGCAGCCTGACAGGCAATCTATCTTACTTTTCTCATGAGCTCTTCCCAAAAGGAGGTTTTTTGAGCAGAAGGGTCGTAATCAGCGGCGTGGGCCTCATAACACCCCTTGGTATCGGTACAGATGCGTCATGGGCCGCATTATGCGCCGGCAAGTCAGGGATCGGAGAGATCACCAAATTCGACCCTACCGATTTTACTACTAAAATTGCCGGAGAGGTAAAAAATTTCAACCCTGCCGATTTTTTCCCCAGAAAAGATGCAAGCCGATGGGAAAACCATATTTCCTATGCGGTTGCAGCAACTCGAATGGCCCTTGAAGACTCAAACTTTGTGATACATCCCTCCAACGCCGATAGAGTTGGTGTCATTACCGGGTGCGCCATGGGCAGCCTGAACAGCCTTGAAAAAACGTTTGACCTCATGAAGGAAAAGGGGCCCAGGAGAGGCGTAAGTCCTTTTTTCATTCCAATGATGATCAGCAACATGGCGGCTGGAATGATTTCCATCCAGATGGGCGCAAAAGGCCCCAACTCCTCGATTGCCACCGCATGTGCAGCTGGCACCCATGCCGTTGGAGAAGCCTATTATCTGATCAAAAAAGGCGTTGCCGATGCAATGATAACGGGAGGTGTTGAATCGGTTATTACTCCAACCAGTATTGCAGGTTTTAACGCGTTGAAAGCGTTGTCAAAAAAAAATGATACCCCGCAACAAGCATCCCGGCCTTTTGATCGGGATCGAGATGGATTCGTACTGGGTGAAGGTTGCGGCATGATGATTCTGGAGACACTCGAAAACGCCCTTCAAAGAGGCGCCCCGGTATACGCTGAAATCTGCGGTTTTGGCATGAGCGGCGACGGATACCACATTACCGCTCCGCTGGCAGATGGAAGCGGGGCTGCCAGATGCATTCAGGCAGCACTCGACGATGGCAATATCCCCCATGACCAGATAGACTATATCAATGCTCATGGAACAGGCACCCCGATGAATGACATCACCGAGACACTTGCCATTAAATCCGTATTCAAGGAAAAAGCGAAAAAGATTTCAATTTCATCCACAAAGTCCATGACCGGTCATCTTATCGGCGGTGCCGGAGGCATTGAAACCGTCTTCACGGCGCTTACGATAAAAAATGGTATCATTCCCCCGACCATTAACCTGGACAATCCTGATCCAGAATGTGATCTTGACTATGTTCCCAACATTGCAAGAAAAAAAGATGTTCAGGTTGCCATGACCAATTCCTTTGGATTTGGCGGAACCAACGCATCCCTTATCCTGAGAAAAGTTTCAACCTGAATCCCCCCACAAAGCTGCCCGGTAGCGAAATTTTTCATCCTGTGGGGTGAGCGATTGTCGCGGTTGCCGCAGCTGCAAGGAAGATGACGTTCCGCTATCGCGTTCTATGCGGTATGCCGTCCGACACAGCAGATTCAGCGGAATCGGCAATCCCAGCGGGTTTCAAACAAAAAATTCAAACCGAAAAAATCATCTTTAAGTATGTCGAAACTCAAACTTCAAGTATGTCGAAACTCAAACTTCTAAATATTTGAAGCGCTCACTTAAAATACAATACCCGTATATCCAACAAAACTGTCTCCGGGACTCTTTTCATAGCTGGTGGCATAAGCGATTTCATAAGCAGTTATCGCTCCAAGAGCTTTTCCGGTGACCAGAGCGGCGGCGGCAGCTCCGGCACAGCAGGCGCTGCTGTTTTCCCCGGCTTCCGATAAAACCCCGGATGGGTCCATGGCAACCATTTTATCAATCACCCTGCGATCATTTTCATTTCTTACCCAATGATGTGCGGCCTTGCCGCGCCCTTTTGGTGAAAATCCGTAGTTCGGCCCATAATGCGTCAAATCTGTTGATCCAAGCACTTTGATGGAATATCCGAGACGCTTTGACGACTCGGCAGCAAAGGTTCCGACCTCAAGGGCAAGCTTTGCGGGCGGAACACCCATTGCGACAATCCGGGTATTCGGGAAAAAATATTTGATGAATGGAAGTTGAAGCTCAATGGTATTGTCCTGTACAAAATGGTCATGGGTCTCTATTTTAAAATCAAATTTCTCCACAAGTTTCTGAGCCAGTTTTTCATCGACAGGGATATCACCAAAAGGAGTTTCCCATGCCCCCTTCGGCATGATGTATCCGGTATTCCCTTTGTGAAGGTGCATTCCGAAGACAATCATGACATCCGGCTCTTTTCCCCCTTTCAGGCGTTGAATCACATTACATGCGATCTTGCCGGAAAAATACCAGCCCGCATGCGGGACAATACCCCCGCACAGCTCATGATCCGGTTCTTCCGAACCGCGATCGGCTGTTCCAAGAAACTGCTTGATTGAATCTTCACATTCTGATGCCTCCGATGGATACCAGCTTCCGGAAAAAAGTGCTCTTCGAATTTTCATTTCCACCCCCTATACTTGAATCCACAAACACCAAAAATATACATGATATTGCATCTGTATCGCCGTAATCACATTTCAAGGCAGACAATCAATATCAGGAGCAGTTTCAGAAGGTTTGACGCGGTAAGAACAGAACCAGTGTACGCTCAGATACCCTGCGTGTCAATCAAATTGGCCGAATTCTCCTGTTCATGCAACACCATGAATAAAGCTTCCGTTTTTTTCGAATTAATTATAAGGTGGCTGTTGTAACCGGAGCCTTTGGTATTATATTATTAAGTCCAAAAGGTTAAAAAAATTATGCTGGAAAAATCGGTTTCCTGTCCGGTGTAATTTAGCCATGACATTCATGTTCGCCTTACTCTGACAGGAGGTATGCTTATGTGGGAATATACAGACAAAGTTAAAGATCATTTTTTAAATCCACGAAATGTCGGCGAAATCAAAGATGCGGACGGAATCGGCGAAGTGGGCTCACTTGCATGCGGAGACGCAATGAAGCTTTTCTTCAAGCTTGATGAAAGCAAACGAATCAAGGATGCCAAGTTTCAAACATTTGGATGTGCAAGCGCAATCGCATCTTCTTCCGCCCTTACCGAGATGCTAAAAGGGCTTACCCTGGAAGAAGCTGAAAAGATCAGCAATGAAAATATCGCTGAATACCTTGGCGGTCTTCCAAAAGAAAAAATGCATTGTTCGGTTCTGGGAAGGGACGCGCTTGAAAAAGCGATTCGATACTACCGCGGCGAATCGGAGAAAAAGATAGAAGGAGAGATTGTCTGCGAATGCTTTGGAGTAACTGACCTTGAAATCAAACGGGCAGTAGCGGAAAACGGACTCATCAACGTAGAAGGTGTGACCGATTATGTCAAGGCCGGCGGAGGATGCGGTAAATGTCATGAAAGGATTCAGGCGATAATCAATCAAATAAACGGTATTCAAATCCAGCCGAAAATGAAAAAGAAGGCGTTGACGAACATCCAAAAGATCAAGCTGATCGAAGAGACGCTTTCACGTGAAATCCAGCCTGCCCTTGCAAAAGACGGCGGCGACATCGAGCTTGTAGATGTTGACGGGGACAAGGTTGTTGTCAAGCTGAGAGGAACCTGCGCGACATGCAGCAAGTCCCAGCTTACCCTGAAAAACTATGTTGAAACCAAACTGCGTGAGCTTGTTGCGGAATCTCTTGAAGTGGAGGAGGTCCAATAATGAATATAATTTATGCTGACAACAATGCGACTACGCAGGTTGCAAAAAAAGTTCTTGATGAGATGCTGCCTTATCTCGAAACCTATTATGGGAACCCATCCAGTATGCACACTTTCGGCGGGCAGATCGCAAAAAAAATCAACGAAGCGCGTGAAAAGACAGCGTCTCTTTTAAATGCTTCACCGGAAGAGATTCTTTTTACAAGCTGTGGAACGGAAAGCGACAGCACGGCTATCCGGGCTGCCATAAGATCCAATCCAGACAGAAAGCAAATAGTTACGACAAGAGTTGAGCACCCTGCCATTAAAAACCTTTGTGAGCATTTTACTAAAAATGAATACCACGTCACCTATGTTCCGGTTGACGAAAATGGTACTCTTGATCTGGATTATCTCTATAAAAACCTGACGGATGATACCGCCATTGTCAGCATCATGTGGGCTAACAACGAGACCGGGGTCATTTTCCCTGTTGAAGAAATTGCGGAAAAAGTGAAAGAGAAAGGGATCGTTTTCCATACCGATGCTGTCCAGGCAGTCGGAAAAATTCCCATTGATCTCAAAAATACAGAGATTGACATGCTTTCCCTGTCCGGCCATAAAATTCATGCCCCCAAAGGGATAGGGGCTCTGTATATAAAAAAAGGAACCAAATTCTCCCCTTTCCTTATCGGAGGTCACCAGGAGAAAGGAAGAAGGGGCGGAACGGAAAATGTAGCCTCCATTATCGGACTTGGCGCAGCCAGTGAGCTTTCCAAGAGCCTCATGGAAGAGGAGAACACAAGAGTCAAAGAGATGAGAGACTCCCTTGAAAAAGGACTGCTGGAACGGATAGACAATGCCTTTGTAAACGGCGCAAAGGAAAAACGTCTTCCGAACACGGCCAGCATTGCTTTTGAGTATGTGGAAGGGGAAGCTATCCTGTTGATGATGGACGAGTACGGCATTTGCGCATCATCCGGTTCTGCATGTACCTCCGGTTCTCTTGAGCCTTCTCATGTTCTAAGAGCAATGGGTGTCCCATTCACAGCGGCTCACGGTACCCTTCGATTCAGTTTGATCACCTATAACACAATGGAAGAAGTGAATTTTATCATCGAAAAACTACCCCCGATTATTGAAAAGCTCAGAGGAATGTCACCGTTCTGGAAAAAAAATCAATAAATTTTCTGGGGATAGAAACGCGTATTTTCAGGTCAAGAATTTTCGATTATGAAAAATATTGAAAAACAGCTTGAAATAAAATCACAATTAATTATATGGTAATCATGAACAATGGCTATCCACCTGCAGCAGACCTTCGACAAGATGATAAAAACACGGATCAGGTTTGCTCGACAGATAAACGTTTTCAAAAGATAAATTGTAATTTCCAGCAGGAACCAGATTGCGGCTGAAATACCAACACAGGCTCATATAACTTGTTATTTCAGATCGACATCAACACGCATGAAACATCGTTTATCTTTTGGACTGCTCCCCGATGCAGCAGGCATTCTATATGTTCAAAGTGATGATCCGGGACAACATGTCCCCTGAAGCGAAAAGACGACTTGAATCAACGGGGAAAATTGAAGTTGTCGTTGACAACAGTAAGGATACCGGTAACCCCGAAGTCCTGTCCCGAACAATCGGAGCGTTTCATGG
The DNA here is from genome assembly GCA_964578935.1 of uncultured Desulfobacterales bacterium. Classification (GTDB taxonomy): domain Bacteria; phylum Desulfobacterota; class Desulfobacteria; order Desulfobacterales; family SURF-7; genus JAQYVL01. The sequence continues at coordinate 6,137 of CAZOEW010000015.1, forward strand.
GATTGCTGTCAGAAGCGGTACCAAAATTACGGATCAGATCCTGGAAAATGCAACAAATCTGAAGGTTATCGGTCGTGCCGGGGTAGGGGTGGACAATATCGATGTTCAGGCGGCCACAAAGCGCGGCATCATTGTCATGAATGCTCCGGGCGGCAATACCATTACAACGGCTGAACACGCAATTTCCCTGCTGCTTTCCCTCTCAAGAAACATTCCCCAGGGAACCGCCTCGCTGCGCGCCGGGGAATGGGAAAAAAAGAAATTTACCGGTATTGAAATAACGGGGAAAACACTGGGCATTGTCGGTCTGGGGCATATTGGCCGGGTAGTTGCAGAACGGGCTCTGGGCCTCAGAATGAAAGTAATCGCTGCGGATCCTTTTGTAAGTAAGGCCTCGGCCAGAGAATTGGGTGTTAAAAAAGTAACCTTTGATGAACTGCTGGAGCAGTCTGATTTCATTACCCTTCATGTTCCCCGCCTTAAAGAGACAGCAGACATGATTAATGCGGCCTCTATTAAAAAAATGAAACCCGGAGTCAGAATCATCAACTGCTCCAGGGGTGAAATTGTCAATCTTGACGATCTGAATACGGCGATTGAAAACGGACATGTTGCAGGAGCGGCTCTGGATGTATTTCCGATAGAGCCTCCCGATCCTTCACTGTTGATTCTGAAAAATCCCAGGGTTATCTTTACCCCGCATCTGGGAGCCAGTACCGGTGAAGCACAGGATAACGTCGCGATTATGATTGCCAATCAGATAGCGGATTATTTGATTAAAGATATTGTGACAAATGCGGTAAATTTTCCATCCATTTCAAAAGACCTTCTGGCTCATATGGGACCTCATCTCTCCCTCAGTGAAAAGATGGGATCGTTAATGGGGCAGCTTGTAAGGAAAGTGCACGACATAACCATCACATACAGCGGCGAAGCCGCAAAGCTCGACACAAGGCTGCTCACTCATGCGGCATTAAAAGGGATGCTGTCATCGTTTACGGACAAACCGGTCAATCATATCAACGCCATTGAACTGGCAAGAGAAAAAGGGATTTTCGTGAAGGAAACCACGAGTCAGGCAACGGATGATTTCACAGGCCTGATTAAAATTAAGCTGGAAGACTGCAAAAACGGGCCTGATGAAATATGGGGGACGATTTTCGGCAAAAAATATCCAAGAATTGTTCGGCTGGGTATGATATATATGGATGCCATCCCGGAAGGCCATATGATTATTGTCCGAAACCATGACAAACCCGGAGTGATCGGAAACCTGGGAACGCTTCTCGGGAAGCATGGCATTAACATCGGCCGTTTTCAACTGGGGAGGCGCGGAGGCAAGGCACTTTGCATGGTAAATATCGATTCACCCTGTGATGAAAATATTGTTACGGAAATACTGTCCCTGCCCAATGTTATATCGGCATGTCAGGTAAAACTGAGCTGATTGTCAGGCAACGGGTTTTCATTCAGCGACTCATGCAGGGCATTGTTTTGAATATGGAGTTTAAATGAGGATCAGAATAACAATTTTCTCGATTTTCAGCATGCTTACCTTGCTCATCTGTGGCCTGCCGAATGCTGCGTCCTCATCTGAAAAACCGGAAAGCGAAATCATCATTATCGTTAATAAAAAACTTTCTGTTGAAACCCTTGGCATGGATGAAATCAAGAATATCTTTGAGAGAAAAAAAACCACATGGGATGATGGCACACAAATTACAGTCGCTCTGTTAGAGGCCGGCAATACCCATGAAAGCTTTGTAAGACATTATATCCATAAAACACCGGCCCAGTATCACCGATACTGGAAAAAAATGGTTTTCGCAGGCAGAGGCATTCTTCCCTTGACATTTCGGAGTGAAACAAGCCTGATGTCTCACGTTGCCCTCACCAAGGGTGCAATCGGTTACATTTCTTCGAAAACCAAGCCGTCAGGCGTAAAAGTGATACAGGTTGTTGCAAAAGGTGAAGCCAAAAAGAAGAAAAAACCAAAACCAAAATTATCTTCTGAAAAAACGAAAAAGAAAGAATCCCAATCTTTCTTGAATGAACTTTTCAATTAAGACAATCTGATCGAGTATGGCTTTGTAAAATAATTGCTTCTATTCAAACACTTCAGCGCAAAGCTCACCAAGGGTTCCAAGATTTTCACAAACATGAATACCCGCATCCTTCATTGCGGTAATTTTACCCTGCGCTGTCCCGCTGCTGCCGCTTACGATCGCGCCCGCATGCCCCATACGTCGGCCGGGAGGTGCTGTCAGACCTGCAATAAAACCGACAACAGGTTTTTTTACGTGTTTGGATATATATTCGGCAGCCTTCTCTTCGGCATTGCCTCCTATCTCCCCTACCATCACGATCGCACGGGTTTCAGGATCGGCTTCAAAAGCCTTCAGGCAGTCAATAAAATTGGTGCCGTTAACCGGATCGCCCCCGATTCCGATGCACGTTGTCTGCCCAAGCTTCTGCCGGGTTAACTGATGAACAACCTCATAGGTGAGGGTTCCAGACCTGGATACGACGCCTACAGGTCCACCCGGAAGATGGATGTTTCCCGGCATGATACCGATTTTTGTCTTCCCGGGGGTAATAATTCCCGGGCAATTGGGCCCGATCAGGCGAGAATCGGACTTTTCCAGCATTTTTTTGATCTTCATCATATCCATGACCGGAATGCCTTCCGTGATCGCGACAATGAGTTCTATACCGGCATCGATCGCTTCCATGATCGCGTCAGCAGCAAAAGGCGGGGGAACAAAAATCATGCTGCAGTTTGCACCTGTTTCTTCAACCCCGTCCCTTACCGAGTTAAAAACAGGCACCTCATTCATCTTCTGCCCGCTCTTTCCCGGCGTAACGCCTGCAACCACATTTGTACCATACTCGACGCACTGCCTTGTATGGAATTGCCCCTCTTTCCCGGTAATACCCTGAACCAGAAGTTTTGTATTCTCATCTGCAAATATGCTCATTTCATTTTCCTCATCATTCTGAAACGATATCAACACCGGCTTTTGCAACTTTCATGTTCGGTCAGTTGCTTCCATTTACGATGGAAGCAACCTTTGCCGCGGCATCTTTAAGATCAACCGCCGTAATCAGATTCAGTCCGGACTCGGCAAGAATCTTTCTGCCTTCCTCAACATTCGTTCCTTCCATGCGAACCACGATCGGAACCTTTACTCCTGCCTTCTCAGCTCCCAGAACCACTCCCTTTGCCAGGATATCACACCGTAATATTCCACCAAAAATATTGATCAGAACTCCCTTGACCTTTTCATCACTTAAAATAATCCTGAAACCGTGTTCAACCATCTCGGCATCCGCTCCTCCGCCGACATCCAGAAAATTCGCAGGTTCGGCACCCGCCAGTTTGATGATGTCCATGGTTGCCATGGCCAGCCCGGCCCCATTGACCATATTGCCTACATTGCCGTCCATGTTGATATAGTTAAGATTGTACTTTGAAGCTTCCACCTCGAGAGGATCTTCCTCGTCCTCATCACGGTACTCCAGAATGTCCTTTTGACGAAAGAGCGCATTGTCATCAAAATTGATCTTCGCATCAAGAGCGATAACCTTTTCTTCTTTTGTAATGACAAGCGGATTGATCTCCAGAAGCGAGCAATCGCGGTCTACAAAAAGTTTATACAAATTCATCAGCATGCTGTTAAACGCTTTCATAACGACCGGTGAAAGATTCAAGCCAAAAGCAATGCGTCTGCAGTGAAACGGCTGAATGCCGATAAGCGGATCAACAAAAATCCGAATAATCTTTTCCGGAGTTTCCGCTGCTACGGCCTCGATATCCATTCCTCCTGCCTCGCTTGCCATGATCACGACACTTGCGGTTTCTCTATCCGGAAGTATACTGAAATAAAGCTCTTTCTCAATGTTGATACCCGGTTCGACCAGAACCTTCTTTACAAGCTGCCCTTCCGGACCGGTCTGATGCGTAACCAGATTCATACCTATAATTTCATCCGCAATGCTTTTTACCTCATCAAGAGACCTGGCCAGTTTGACACCTCCACCTTTTCCACGGCCCCCTGCATGAATTTGTGCCTTCACCACTACAGGCAGCTTACCCAGCTTCTCAGCTTGATCAACCGCTTCATCCGTGGTTTTTGCAACCCCTCCGTCCGGAACTGAAACGTTATATTTTCTAAACAGTTCCTTTGCCTGATATTCATGGATCTTCATGGTTCTGTCTCCTTGATCGCGATTCTCATTTGATTCCATACTCCGAAAATAGAATTTTTCTTCTCTTTCCGGTTGATGCTGAACTCCCTTGTCTCATGCAAGCGTTTGCCCGGCATTCAGTTCCAGCGCAATGATCATTTTTACTTAAAATGCAAGCGATTAGGAGTCTGAACGTTCAGAGGGTACAGTTTTAGCCCAAACTTTTGAACCGGCCTTATCGGTTCAACAGCACTCCCTGGAATAAAACCCGTTTTTCTCTGACCGCGCCCATGGTACGTAGTGCAGAGGATATCGTGGGTCTCCGAAACGGAATTACTTCACAATATAGGATAGCTCCTGTTATCGATTCAGCGATTATCTCAGATTATCCAATAATGCAAAGCACATCATTTTTGGCAACTGAATCCCCACTTTTAAACTTGATCGATTTGATGACACCGCTTGCCGGGGAAGTAAGTGCATTCTCCATTTTCATGGCTTCCAGAATAACGATGGTTTCACCTTGGTTTACAGAATCACCCACCTCTTTTTCATAACTTACAATCATGCCGGGCATTGGGGCTGTAAGGGGTGTACCTCCTGCATCACCCGCGGAAACAGTTGGAGCCGGTTTCCTGGGTGCAGGAGCAGGGGCTGCCGGAGGAGCCGCTGGCGGTGCAGGGGCTGCCGGCGGTTTCGGAGCCTTGGGTGCTGCCGGAGCAGAAGGAGCGACAGGCATTGCCGAAATTACAGGTGCCTGATTCACCTGGGCCGGCTGTATGTAACGAATGGCCGGCGCCCCACCTATTTCCTCTACACCGACATTGAAATACTCATCATCCACAAATACATTAAATTCCCGTATATGCTCTCCTTTGTCAGGCACCTCCTTTGGAGTTTTTTCAACCAGCTCCCCTTTTCGTGCCTTCATAACCAGTTCCTGCTCTTTAAGCGCTTCCTCAAGGGATTTGGCTCTTACTTCCTCAGGTGGCTCCTCTTTACCGTATTTCCATTTCAAAAACTTCTTCCCGGTTACCGGATATAAGGCATAAAGAATCTCATCGTCTATATCCACGGCAAGGCCCTTGACCTCTTCCCGGGCCTTTGGGAGCTCAGGTTCCAGAACCTCTGCGGGCCGACACGTAATCGGCTCTTCACCCCTGGAATATCCTTTCAAGGCTTTTTTCTGAACTTCCGGATTTATGGGAACTGCCGTCTTGCCATACAGGCCGTAGCAAAGATCCTTAACCTGAGCGGTTATCATCTTGTACCGTTCATTTTCATCATCAAAAAGCACATTGTTCACCGTCTGAATTCCGACAATCTGACTTGTAGGAGTCACCAGAGGGACCTGTCCAAGGTCTTTTCGAACCCTCGGTAGTTCTCTGTAAACCTCGTCAATCTTATCCAGGGCATCCATCTCTTTTAGCTGGTTGACCAGGTTGGACAGCATTCCACCCGGGGTCTGATGAAGCAGCACATTGATATCAATAACGGACATTTTGTTGTCAGCCAGAAGATGTCTGTATTTGGGCATGATCTCTTTTTCAAAAATTTCATTGATGCTTGCCAGGTGTTTGATGTCAAATCCGGTATCCCGGTTTGTTCCAATAAGCGCCATAACCAGAGGTTCAATTGCCGGATGGGATGTGCGATAGGCATAGGGCGACATGCAGGTATCAATAATATCGACACCTGCTTCAACTGCCTTCAGATGTGACATGGGCGCAAGTCCCGAAGTAGAATGACTGTGCAGATGTACCGGTACGGAAACCTTTTCCTTGATCGCTTTGATGATATCATATGCATCATATGGGGCGATTAAGCCGGCCATGTCCTTGATACAAATGGTATCCGCCCCCATTTTCTCTAAATCCAGTGCTTTGCTCACATAATAGTCAATATTATAAACATCTCCGCCCAGCCGGGGTTCTGTCATGGAGTAACATATGCACCCCTGGAAATGCTTGCCGCATCGTTTTATAACCGGTACAACGGTTTCAAAATTACGATAATCGTTGAGGGCATCAAATGTCCTGAAAATATCCATTCCGTTTTCAGCCGCCCTTTCCACAAACGCTTCGGCAAGGTCATCTGCGTAATTCCTGTATCCGACAAGGTTCTGCGCCCTCAAAAGCATGGAAAAAGGGGTCTTTTTGAAATACCGTTTCAAGGTACGGATCCTTTCCCAGGGATCCTCATTTAAAAAACGGTGCATGGTATCAAATGTGGCGCCGCCCCATGTTTCCGTGGCCCAGACACCCACCTCATCCATCAGTTCTGCCACCGGAATCATGTCTTCGGTTCGTCCACGGGTAGCAAACAGGGACTGGGGGCCATCGCGCAGGGTCACATCCATTATCTTAAGAGGGTTTTTCGCTTTTTCTCGATCCTTGCTGTAATTCATTGTGGTCATGGATACTTTATTGTGTTCACTCATGTTACAAATCTCCCCTTAACCCGTTTGTATTTAACGTAATTTTGATCCGTGAAGCGCTTTCATCTGCACCATGCTTCGCATATTCATAATCGCCTGCCGACCGCTGATTCCCCACAGGTTCAGGGATTCGGAGTACACTTTCGGTTCTTTCGGCCTGATCTGATCCGCAGATTGCGTGGCTGCCATCTCTTCTTCGGATTTTATATATGTCATTACCGCTGAAATCGCAGCGACTACTTTCTTCTCTTTCATAATAACCCCGTAACTTTCATTTTTCACAGGTTTCAATCCCGGTCAGGAATGGCATTTCACTAAACCGGAATGTTACCATGTTTCTTCGGAGGTGAAACCTCTCTTTTGGCGCACATGACCTCAAGTGCGTCAATCAAGCGAGGCCTGGTCTGGCTGGGAACGATAACCGCGTCAATATACCCTCTTCTTGCCGCACAGTATGGATTCGAAAAGAGAGCTTTGTACTCCGCGATCTTTTCCTGACGCTTTGCAACCGGATCTTTGGCATTGTCGATCTCTTTTTTATGGATGATGTTCGCAGCACCTTCGGCTCCCATGACGGCAATCTCGGCGCTTGGCCATGCAAAGGCCATATCAGCTCCAAGATCTTTTGAGCACATGGCAAGGTATGAACCGCCATAATCCTTCCGGGTGACAAGCAGCAGTTTGGGAACGGTTGCTTCAGAATAGCACCAGAGAAGTTTCGCGCCATGACGAATAATCCCCCCCCACTCCTGATTGCTTCCAGGCAGATAGCCGGGAACATCCGCAATGGTCAGGATGGGGAAGTTGAATGCATCGCAAAAGCGAATAAACCGGGTAGCCTTGTCTGAAGCGTCGATATCAAGGCATCCTGCCAGATTCTCCGGCTGATTGGCAATTATGCCGATGCTTCTGCCGTTTAATCGGGCAAAACAAATGATGATATTCTTGGCAAAGTGTTGATGAGGTTCAAAAAACTCTCCATTGTCAACGATGGATTGAATAACTTTCTTCATATCGTAGGATTGATTGGGGTTGTCCGGAATAATCTTATCCAGGGCCGGATCGATTCTTTTTGGATCATCCCCTGTATCAGCAGCCGGTGGATCTTCCATATTGTTCGATGGGAGATAGGAGAGCAGTCGTTTGATCTGAACAATGGCATCCTCGTCACTTTCGCATGCAAAATGGGATACACCGCTTTTTTCATTGTGTGCCATTGCACCGCCAAGCGCTTCAAAGGAAATCTCCTCTCCGGTTACGGATTTTATCACCTGAGGACCGGTTATAAACATATAGCTGCTGTTTTTCACCATAAAAATCCAGTCTGTCATTGCAGGAGAATAAACAGCACCGCCCGCGGTCGTCCCCATGATCGCTGAGATCTGAGGAATTACTCCGGAGGAACGGGCATTTCGAAAAAAGATCTGACCGTAACCGGATAAGGCGTCTACTCCTTCCTGGATTCTGGCTCCGCCTGAATCATTGATGCCGACAATGGGTACGCCGGCTTTCAGCGCCATGTCCATTACCTTGCAGATTTTTTTGGCATGCATCTCTCCCAGACTTCCCGCCCGTGATGTAAAATCCTGAGAATACGCAAATACCGGACGGCCTTCAACCATTCCATGTCCGGTAATAACGCCGTCAGACGGGATATCGATCTCTTCCATACCAAAATTAACACACCGGTGTTCCACAAACATATCAATCTCTCTGAATGTTCCGGGGTCAAAAAGGTAATTAAGCCTTTCCCTGGCATTCAATTTACCTTTTTCACGCTGCTTGGACACTGCCTTTTCACCGCCCATCTGAAGAATCTTTTTTTCTCTTTCTTTTAGATCCTTGATTTTATCGCCAACAATACCCATTAGTAAGATCCTTTCTTCTTGCATTAAAGTACGATAACCGTAATCCAAAAGATTTCTATATTGATAATCAATTGTCAAGAAAAAACAACAATCTGCTTGCAGCAGCGTTTGGAGTCGTCTCTCCCTTCTCAACCGCTTCAATGATTTTTGGCAACTCCCTTTTCACATCGCTGTTTTTTCTGAACCGTTCCCGCAACCCCTCTTCGAGAAGCGACCACATCCAGTCAAGTGACTGATGCCTTCTTTTTGCATCCAGTTCACCGGAAGCCGAAAACTTTTCCCGGTGTGATAAAATCATGCTCCAGATCTGATCGATACCGGACTCTTCAAGGGCACTGCATATTTTAACCGGTGGTGACCATGCGCTTGAAAAAGGTCTCAAGAGATGAAGTGCGTTTTCATATTCCTTTCCGGCTCTCTGTGCATTTTTAATATTATCGCCGTCAGCTTTGTTAATTACGATGGCATCGGCCAGCTCAAGAACCCCTTTTTTAATCCCCTGAAGTTCATCTCCGGCTCCAGCCAGCATCAGCACCAGAAAAAAATCAACCATGGATGCGACGGTGGTTTCGGACTGTCCGACTCCAACCGTTTCAACAATAATGACATCAAAACCCGCTGCCTCGCAAAGAAGCATGGTCTCCCGTGTCTTGCGCGCGACCCCGCCCAATGTTCCTCCGGATGGAGACGGCCTGATAAATGCGTTCGGCTCAACAGAAAGCCTTTCCATACGCGTTTTGTCCGCCATGATGCTCCCGCCGCTCCGGGTGCTGCTTGGATCGACGGCAAGAACGGCAATACGCTTCCCTTTTCCGGACAAATACATCCCGAAGCTTTCAATGAATGTGCTCTTGCCGACACCGGGCACTCCCGTAATACCCAGCCGGACAACATTCCCGGTATAAGGCAACAGGCGATCCAACAGCTCCCTGGCCTGCTCCTGATGCTCCGGCAAAGAACTTTCTATAAGGGTGATTGCTCTTGAAAGCGTCCGCCGGCTTCCTTCAAGGATACCCTTTTTATAGTACTCCACCAGATTCTGATTTTCCATGGTTGGCTTACTCATTAACCGACAAATTTGGTACCCAGCCATCCGCCTGTGGCGAATAACGTTGTTTTACGGACAAAGCCAGATGCATTTGAGAATGCCCCTTCGGCAACCTATCGGTTCTCTTCAAGTGCTGCGAGAACCTGGCTTGCCGAGTTTGTGAGCGGTGTCCCGGGGCCAAACACACCAACCACGCCCGCATCGTACAGAAACTGATAATCTCCCGGAGGAATAACGCCTCCTACAACGACCAGGATATCTTCCCCACCGCTGGCCTTCAGCGATTTTATCAGTTCGGGAACCAGTGTTTTATGACCGGCGGCCAGACTCGATGCCCCGACAATGTGGACATCATTTTCAAGCGCCATCTTAGCCGCCTCTTCCGGTGTCTGAAACATGGGGCTTATATCCACATCAAATCCGAAATCAGCAAAAGCGGTCGCCACCACTTTAATACCCCTGTCATGACCGTCCTGACCCATTTTGGTCACCAGTATTCTTGGACGTCGCCCATGTTTCTCCTTGAATGCTTCTGTCCGCTTTCGAATGGAATCGATCACTTCGTTTTCACCGTATTCGGCGGCATAAATGCCCGAGATGCATTGTGTTGTGGCCACATATCTTCCAAAAACCTTTTCCATTGCATCGGATATTTCTCCCACGGTTGCCCGGTGACGAACCGCCTCAAGCGCAATTTCAAGGAGGTTGCCATCTGATTCGGCAGCCCTGGTTATATTCTCCAGTGCCATTTGAACCGCCTTATTATCACGCTTTTCCCGTATCTCCTTCAGCCTTGATACCTGTTCATCACGAACGGAAGCCGGAACTTCCCGAATCTCAAAATCGATTTCTTCTTCAATCTGATATTTATTGACGCCCACGATCACATCCTTGCCCTGATCGATCCTCGCCTGTTTCCGAGCTGACGATTCTTCAATCCTCATTTTCGGCATTCCGGATTCAATCGCCTTTGCCATTCCACCCAATTCCTCAACCTCATCGATGATCTTCTGAGCTTCTTTGATGATTCTGTCTGTAAGGCTTTCAACATAATAAGACCCGGCCAGCGGATCCACCACACGGCAGATCTGAGATTCCTCCTGAACGATGATCTGTGTATTTCTGGCAATTCTGGCTGAAGTATCGGTCGGCAGTCCCACTGCTTCATCAAAAGAATTGGTATGCAGAGATTGCGTGCCCCCAAGCGTGGCGGAGAGGCACTCCAGTGTTGTCCGTATAATATTGTTGTAAGGATCCTGCTCGGTGAGACTCCAGCCGGAAGTCTGGCAATGGGTTCTCAGCATTGTGGATTTGGGATTTTTCGGGTTGAACTGGCTGATCAAGCGGTGCCAGAGAAACCGGGCTGCGCGAAGCATGGCGATATCCATAAAAAAATTCATGCCGATTCCAAAGAAAAACGAAAGGCGCGGGGCAAAGGTATCGATGTCCATCCCGGTATTCAGAGCGGCTCTCACATACTCAAGGCCGTCTGCAAGTGTAAAAGCAGTCTGCAAGACAGAATCCGCCCCCGCTTCCATCATATGATAACCGCTGATGCTGATTGTATTATATTTAGGCATGTTCTTGGAACAAAAGGCCATAATATCGGAAATGATCCTCATGGATGGCTGCGGCGGGTAGATATAGGTATTCCGTGTTAAATATTCTTTCAGGATGTCGTTCTGGATGGTGCCTGTAAGCTGTTCATGTTTTACTCCCTGCTCCTCTGCCGCGACGATATATGAGGCAAGAATGGGAATAACCGCTCCGTTCATGGTCATGGAAACAGACATTTCACCTAAGGGTATCTGATCAAAGAGAATCTTCATATCTTCTACAGAATCAATGGCGACACCCGCCTTGCCGATATCGCCTGAAACCCTCGGATGATCCGAGTCATACCCGCGATGGGTTGCAAGGTCAAACGCGACAGAGAGCCCTTTCTGGCCTGCCGCAAGATTCCGCCTGTAAAATGCATTGGACTCCCTGGCTGTTGAAAATCCAGCGTATTGACGAATTGTCCAGGGGCGCCCGGTATACATGGTTGCCATTGGCCCCCGCACATAAGGCGGCAACCCGGGAAGGGTATTGACTCCCTCCATTCCCTCAATATCCTCTGCCGTATAAAGCGGTTTCACCTTGATCCCCTCCGGTGTCATCCATTCCAGAGAATCGAGCGTTTTTCCGCGAAGCTCCTTGGTCGCAAGATCTATCCACTTTTGTTTATCCGGATGCACACTCATGACAAACTCCTTAACCATTTGTTACTGATTCATATTCAGGGTTTGATATCGCCCGCCAGACCATCTCAAACATAAAATTGGCCTGTTCGGTAGGACTTTCTTTCTGCCCCCTTGAAACCCACATAAAAAAGGACCGTTGTACAAAACCGAGCATAAAATCGAGAAGAATTCCCGCCCTTACATTGGAATTTAAAATCCCTTCCTGCTGACCCTTTCGGAGAACATCAAGGTAGAGATTGATCATTTTTTTCTGCTGAAAGGTCTGATCCGCCATCCAGGTTTTCATGGGCAGCGTCATAAACAAGATTTTAGCCAGTCCAGGATTCCTCTCATAATAATCAATCTGTACCCACAAAACCTTTCTCATTTTTTCCTTCAGATCCTCGATGCCCTGAAGGTGATCAATGATACGGTCGGTGAGTTTTCCGAGCCAGACATCGACAAAAGAAAACAGCAGATTTTCTTTGCTTCCATAATGATGATATATGGTGCTGAAGCTCACACCGGCTTTTTTAGCCACATCCCGCATACTTGCCTTGTGAAAATCCGAATTGGAAAAAATTTCCATGACGGCTGTTTCCAGCCTCATATAAATTTCAGGCTTCAACTCCTGAAACATTGTTTTCGTTTCCCTTTTTTCCTTTTCAGACATCGAATTCAGCATATCTCCAACTATTTTATTTTATTATATTATTAAATATACACCCGCTGCATTGAATTGAACAAACAATCAATGGTTTCGTAAAATAATTTGCATAACCTATTAAAAATAATATTTTTAACGAAATACTCTTCTGTTTTTTTCCTAAATTCAGTAACATTGTTACATTATGCGCCGGCAATATGTCAATAACAAAATGCCGAGGCCCTGCTGAAAAAATAAAAACATCAAACCTTCAACCTCTCTTGACAAGATGTAAAAAATATTTTAAATGAACAAATAAATACTTTTTTCATTTATTCATTTAAAAAGGTTGCCATGCGGAAAAAAGAAAAAATTGAAACCATATACAAGGCCGCTCTGAAGGTATTTGCTGACTTCGGCTATAAGAAAACCACCGTGGAAGATATTGCCGGACAGCTCAACATGACCAAGGGCAACCTTTATCTGTATGTAAAAAACAAAAAGGAGCTCTACCGGGAAACCGTGTCCTGGGCGCTCCAAAAGTGGCAGATGCGGGTCGGAGAGGCCATCGAAAAGGAGGTCGATGTCAAGAACCGTTTTCACGTAATGTGTTTCAAGGCAGTGGAATATCTTTCCAGGGATGATCAATTCCGCCGGGTCCTGATCCATGATCCTGATATTTTCCCGATGTTTCCCGAACAAGATCCATTTAAGGAAATCAACAGAAATTCGGTTCTGATGATAAAAACCATTCTAGAACAGGGAATTCGGGAAAAAAAGTTTCGGGATGTGGACACGGAAAGGGTGTCGGAGATCATCTTCCTTATCTACAAGATGTTTATCATAAGAACCTATATAAAAAACAATAACCATTTTATGCAGCAGGTGTTTGCGGAAACCGTCGAACTCCTGACTCTTGGACTTTTTATTGCAGAGTAACTTTATTTATTTTTTTACCAATTAACTTTTTATTGAGGAGGAAATCATCATGACGGAAAAAGTAAAGTACCTCAGCCATGAGTGGAGGGATGAAGTTGAAAAGCGCCTTAAAACAGAACTGCCCCCTGAAAAAATGAATTTTATCTCTTCTTCCATGTCCAACATCTATTTGAACTGCCCCGATGGAGGAGAAAAATATTTATACTTCAAGTTTGTGGAGGGGAAATTCAACGAAGTTTCAGTCGGAAGCGGAGAACCCCCGGAGGCGGAGTTTAAAATCTTCGGCGACTATGAAACCTTTGCCAAAATTTCCCGTGCGGAACTGGGCTCCCAGAAAGCACTCATGACGAGAAAGCTGAAACTGAAAGGGAATATGATAAAGGCTTTGAAACTGGCATCTGTTGCTGATCGCCTGAACAAAGTGATTTCCAAAATTGACGCAGAATACTAATGGGAGGTAAAAAATGAAACCCCAGGCCAATACAAAAGACCCTTATTTTATCGATTTTCCAGGAAGAATAAAAAGCATTCAAAAAGAAATGCAAAAAGAAAACATAGACGTCTATCTGGGCTCCAGGCTCAGAACCCTTTCCTGGACTCTGGATGCGTTCTGCCCCTGGCGGAGCTTTGTTGTAATCCCGAGCGAAGGGATGCCCGCAGCATTTACCTTTGTAATCGACGCTGCGCGTGTTGCCGATGACACCTGGATTGACGAGGATAACGTGTTTGGATTCGCACCCATGGGAGGGCAGGATCAGATCGATCAGATCTCGGAATATATCAAGGATCTGCTGAAAAATGGCAAAGGCCGCGTTGGGATCGAAAGCGGTATGTCCAACTATCTTCCGGAAGGGAACCTTACTCATTATGAATACCAGCAGTTTGAGGCAGCGCTTTCAAATGCCGAACTGGTAAATGCCCACACCATCATCGACAAACTTTCCATGATAAAGGATGAAGGAACCATCAATCGTTTCAAAGAAGCCTCACGCATCGTGGATGTCGGACACCAAGCAGTATATGAAGCGCTCCAGAACGGAGGCTGGAAGGGAATGACAGAGACTGAAATCGCAGGGCTTGCAGGATATGCCATGAGAAAAGCAGGAAGCGAATGGGAGTGGTCCTTTACCGGGGGAAACGAAATCGCCAGCGGTTACCGTACCGGACTGATCGGCGGAGCATGCACGCCTGCCACACGACGAAAACTCCAGGAAGGAGAATCCCTGATGGTGGATATCCATGCCACCTTCATGCTGGGCCTGGGGGATCATTCACACAACTATTTTATCGGGCGGGCTTCCGACCGGCAGAGATGGCATGCGCAAAATTTCATCGACATTGTAAAGCTGACCCTGAAAACATACCGGGCCGGGATTACACCTTCTCTTCTTGCAGAGCAGATGATGGACTTTGCGAATGAAAGGGGATTTTCCGACTACATGGTACCCGGCTTTGAGCACGGCATCGGCATGCTTGGCGATGAATGGCGAATCGGGCTGAATGACGGCCCCTTCCCCTACTGGACGAACCCGGAACATGTATATCAAAAAAATGAGGTTCTGATCTGCGCGATGCAGTATGCCTGCCCGGATGAAGATATCGGATTCCGGTATGAAAATCCAATCATCATACACGAAGACCGTTGTGAGGAGCTTTCAAAATTCAAACTCAGCGTCGATGAAGTGTTTTAACATCAAAACCGGTTCCAGAACCTTCTGTCAGACCTGAAGTCACGCCAAACAAGGGGGTTTACTATTTCATGTGGTTATCCCCCTTGTCTCCGATCCTGTTACTCCCGCGAAGGCGGGAGTCCGGAACTCGTTGATTTCCTTTAATTCCCACTCCCCAATTCAGTCGAGGACAAATTTCGAGAGAGTGAACCAAAGGGAATGTTGAAACTTTTCGAGAAGTCATTAATTTTAATTCTGATTTTAGAGGAAAATCCAGAGATAAATAACATTGACATGCCATTTTTTCTCTGATAAAAAATTTTTTTCATCTTGTTGGAAAATGGTTACAGGGCAAAAAGCCCGAGAAAGCAACCCATATGAAACCTAAAAAACTCATATACGCCTCATTGGTTCTAACCTGAATTCAATATTGCCGTATCTTCCTCCATCTTTCAGAGCCTTGAAATAATACCTTTAATTTCAAAATTTTATGAAGTCTCTTGATGAGGCGTTCAGAATTTAAAACATGAAAAAAACACAGTTTATCATCAATATGACAGTCGGTTTAGCGTTTGCCGCCCTTACCTTTGGTTTTTGGGCGATCACCAATCAACCCTCTACGGAGCCGCCGTGGCCATCTTCGGTTGTCGGCATGTCGTTTTCACCTCTCCGCATGGAGCATGATCCGGCAATAAATGTCTATCCATCCTTAAAGGAAATCGAAGAGGATATCGCATTGATCGAGGGTCAGGTCGATTCCATCAGGACATACGGTGTTGGCGGCACATTAAGCGAGATCCCGGCTTTGGCAAAAAAATACCGCATGACCGTGACACTCGGAGCATGGCTCACAAGAGACCCGGCTGGGAACGATGCAGAGCTGAAAAAACTGATCTCCGTCTGCAAGGCTCACAAAGGCACGGTTAAACGGGTGATTATAGGCAATGAAACAATTCTCAGAGGCGAACTGACAACGAAACAGGTTTCCGAATATCTTGACCGGGTACACGCCGAACTTAAAATTCCAGTCAGCACCGGCGAACCCTGGAATGTATGGCTGGCGAATCCTGAACTGGCGAAGCATTCGGATTTCGTCGCCGCCCACTTTCTGCCTTACTGGGAAGGGATTGACCTGGATTACGCCATTGATCATGTGCAAATGTGCTATCAGCTCCTTCGGGACGAATATCCGAAACTGCCCATCCTCATGGCGGAGGTCGGCTGGCCGAGCAATGGACGGACCCGCGTAAATGCCGTCGCTTCAGAGGCCAATGAGGCGATCTTCCTCCGGCGGTTTCTAAAACTGGCGCATAGTAAAGATTATGACTATTACCTGATGGAAGCTTTTGATCAGCCGTGGAAAAAGGAATCAGAAGGATCGGTCGGCGCTTACTGGGGCGTTTTTGACGTTTTCAGGAACCAGAAATTCGCCTTCACGGAACCCATCGTCCGAGTGCCTCACTGGCGGTTGCTGGCTGGCGGCTCCATTGTTGTCGCCTTTCTGACTTTTCTGGTCCTGCTTTTCGACAGCCCCACCCTGAAGAGTCGAGGCAAAAGTTTTCTGGCAGCCATGGCGAATGGCTTCGGCATCAGCATGGTCTGGATCGGGTATGATTACATCAACCAGTATTTGACGCTGACAACAATCATCATCGGAGTCATTCTTGCCCTGGGTTTTCTCGGCATCAACCTGGTCATTCTGATCGAAGCCCATGAATGGGTGGAAACATCATGGGTCAATAAACGCCGCCGGTTTTTTACCCATGTCGATAAAAAGCCCGATATGAAACCTGACCATCTGCCCAAGGTCTCCATCCATGTCCCGACTTACAATGAACCGCCTGAAATGCTCAAGGCGACCTTAAACAGCCTTTCTCAACTCGACTACCCCGACTTCGAAGTGCTGGTTATTGACAACAACACCAAGGACTCTGCCATTTGGCAGCCTGTCTCTGACTATTGCCGGCTTCTTGGAGAACGTTTCCGTTTCTTCCATGTGGATCCGCTGAGCGGATATAAAGCAGGGGCGCTTAATTTTGCCTTGGCCAATATGGCTCCAGATGCTGAGATCGTCGCAGTTATCGACAGCGATTATCAGGTGAAACCCTCATGGCTAACAAATCTTGTACCCATTTTTGGCAACCCCGGCATCGGCTTTGTCCAGGCGCCTCAGGACTATCGGGATGGGAATGAAAATATTTTTAAAACAATGTGTTATTCAGAATACATGGGCTTTTTCCATATCGGCATGGTGACCCGGAATGACCGCAACGCCATCATTGAGCATGGAACCATGACCATGATCAGGTCCTCGGTTCTGCAGAAGGTCGGCGGCTGGGCGGAATGGTGCATTACCGAGGATGCCGAACTGGGTCTGCGGATCATGGAACACGGCTATGAAGGGGCCTACGTCGAAGAAAGCTTCGGAAAAGGCCTTATCCCCGATACGTTTACCGATTACAAGAAACAGCGCTCCCGGTGGGCCTATGGTGCCATCCAGATCCTAAAGCGCCACAAAAAAGCGTTACTCACAAAAAAAACGCAGCTTTCCATCGGGCAACAGTATCATTTCCTGGCGGGCTGGCTCCCCTGGATTTCCGATGGCATGAACCTGTTTTACACATTCGCGGCCATCGGTTGGTCCATATTCATGATGATCGATCCCAGACATGTGGATCCGCCGCTGGCAATTTTTATGCTCCCGCCGATAGCTCTGTTCTGCTTCAAGATCATCAAGCTGGTTTATCTATATCGCACGCAGATCAAAACCACTCGCAGGCAGACCCTAGCCGCAGCCCTGGCAGGACTGGCCCTGTCTCATACCATCGCCAAAGCAGTTTTAACGGGTTTATTCAGTTCGGATAAACCCTTTTTCAGAACCCCAAAATGCGAAAACCACCCGACAGTGATAAACGCATTATTCGCTTCGATTGAGGAGGCCGGCATTGCACTGGTTCTCTGGATGGCTTCCACCGGTGTCATTTTGTGTCAAGAAACGGATATCCCCAGTGCCACTCTGTGGGCGGGAGTATTGCTGATCCAGTCCCTGCCATACGCCGCCTCGGTAATTGTCTCCTTGACCAATGCCTTTCCGGTTCACCTGTCGAAAACCATTTCAGCGCCAGCAGATCCAGTGCCCATCCGCATAGACTTGTGATTCTCCTTTATCAGGCAGGACGGCTTCCGATTGTTTTAGGACGGGGAGCCGACCTGCCGAAAGAATGAAAAGGACCTCCCGTTGGCCCTCAAGGAAAATAAAAGCCTGTATTTTTTACCATGGATAATAACGGCCAAGAATGGAGCCCGGCCTAAAAATTTCCTTGAACAAAACAGATGAATATGAAATTGAAAAAGAAGTAGTTTTATAGAAATACAAGTTTTACGAAAAACCTTGATGCATGCGCCTTTAACCTGATCCCAAACAGATTGTATGCAACATAATATCAAATATGATGTCATCATTGTCGGAGGAGGCCCCGCAGGAGGTCTTCTCGGATATTATCTGGCATGTCGGAATTTGAAAGTTCTGATCATCGAAAAGAAGGACATCCCCCGATACAAAGCCTGCGGTGGCGGGCTGACACGCAGAGCGTTCGAGGCCATTCCTTTTGACATCGGTGATGTTGTGGAAGACTATACCTATACTGCCAAAATGCTTTTCATGGACAAACCGCTTTTCTCCAAAACAGTAGACAGACCGGTCATCGCGATGGTCATGAGAGACCGATTCGATGCGTTCCTTATCGAAAAAGCCGTTTCAATGGGCGCAGTCTTTCAGGAAAACACCTCCTTCAGAAACCTGTCCGGAAACGCGGGCGATTTAACCGTAACAACCTCAAAAGGAAAATTCAAAACGCAAATCATTGCCGGAGCGGATGGCGTCAACAGCCGGGTTTCAAAAGTTCTGGGTTTGCGCGTGAAAAGCAATTTCATGACTGCAATAGAGGGAGAGGTCTATCCGAAAAATCCCGCTGACATCGAAAGGTTCAAAGGATCGGTTCATTACGATTTTGGGGTGATACCAAAAGGATATGGATGGGTATTCCCGAAAACAACCCATCTCAGCATCGGTGTGGGCACCTTTTCTCCGGTATTGAAAAACTGGAAGCAGGTTCTGAATTCCTACCTTACCCTGAAAAACCTGAACACCTTTAAAAAATTAAAACCGCTAAAGGGGCATCTTATCCCTTTCAGACCGAAAAAAAACAATATTGTTTCCTGTTCAAAAGGCCTTCTGGTAGGCGATGCATCGGGATTTGCAGATCCACTCACAGGCGAGGGTCTGTTTTATGCCATACAGGGAGCGAAAATCGCTTCTGAAGCAATTGTCAAAGGGTTCGAGTCGGAGTTTGAGCAAATAAACAGATACACGAAATCAATAAAAAAACAATTTCAGAAAGACCTGATATGCGCCGGCAGAATGGCCCATATGCTATACACCTTTCCGAATTTAGGCAGAAGAATTCTAAATGCACATGCAGAGGATCTGGCTTCGAAACAGCTTGCGGTGATTTGTGGTGAACTGACCTATTCAAAACTGTTTCGAGAACTTCTGTTTCAAATGATGAGTCCTTCAAAAATACTGCCTGTTCTATTCAGATCTCTTTCATGATATGGATATGGTTTCGTCAGTTCGATATTCCAAAGAACTTCATGAAAAGGTTGCTCAACTGTTTGCGCAAGACAGCGTAAGAATAATAACGGGTTGCAATCTCATAGTTTCTTTCTACCATTTGTTCTCTGCGAATTGGTGATTCTAAAATTTCTTTGACCATCTTGACATTTTTCGAAGTCAAAAATCCGTCCATAACCACCAGATCAAACTCTTTCGGCTCGATATCCCGGACAAAAATTGCGTATCGGTTGATCAGTAAAGGTTTCTTAAAGTAAATGGCTTCAAGAAATGCATTGCCAAATCCCTCATACAGGCTGGGATAAGTAATAAAATCAGCATGAGGATAAATTTTCCACAGGGAATACTGATCACTGCGACGCTTTTTATCATTTATCGGGTCAGCCAGACGGGTGTCTAGCAGGCGGAGATCAACACCATGATTTCTGGCTTCTTCTTTCAGCCATTCCGCATATTCAAATCCTTCGTCTCCTGCCTCATGGGATATGACCAGCTTATACTTTGGATTTTTCAGACTTCCTACAAGCTCAATGGCATGCTCAATCCCCTTTCGCTGAATGATACGCGTAGGCTGCAGAATAATAATATCTTCCGGCCCAAGGCCGATTGATTCTCGAAATCCATCCGAACGTTTTTCTTCCTCAAAAAGCGGATTTCCAAAATCAAGAACATTCGGAATGATTGTTGAAGAAACTCCGGTGCGCAGCGCCAGTTCTTCCTGTGCGGCCGAATTAATTACAACATGTTCAATTGAAGGGAGATTCGGAGGAAAAGCCATTCTAAGGTAATCCCCCACTGAGGTTGCAGAAAATCGGGTCCGCTCCCAGTAAAAATCATGATGATGGGCAATGGTGGGAATTTGCGTCTCGGCAATGATTTCGGTCAATGCAATCCCCAAAGGAATCTGCAAGGGGAGTGTCAACGCGTTCTCAACAATCAAAAGATCGATGGAAAATCGATTTATAAATTCTCTGAGCTTAACCGCAAGAAGAGATTTGATTGAATAAATCATCTCCGTTACAGAAGGGAGTCGCCCTTTTCTGCTCAAAATGTGTTCACTGATCCATTTATTCTGCTCGTGCTGGAAATGGGCCTCCGGAACTAGGAGGCTCTCTTCAGGTTCTCGGTCCAGCTCTCCGGCGAACCAGAATGAACGATGGCCGCTTTCCTCCAGAACTTTCGACCATTTGCTTGCCTCCATTGTAACACCGTCTACCCCGGCAAAACGCGTGGAAACAAAGCCGATATTTTTACTGCCCATCTTTATTCTCCCTCCCATAAGGGGAAAAATCTGAAAATTTGAAATCCGGTGCTGCGCAATCCCTGTAAAGGTGCCTGCCGATTATGGGACAAATTGAATTATATGTTAAGCGCAATTTTCAAAACATCAAACATGCTCCCGGTAAAATGAAACGTGATCGCATCTCGAACCTTCTGGGGTATGTCCTCAAGATCCTTCTCATTCCATTCCGGAAGAATGAGTGTCTTTATTCCTGCACGGTGAGCGGCAAGAACCTTTTCCTTGATTCCCCCAACCGGAAGCACCTGACCTCTCAATGTGATTTCACCGGTCATGGCCAGCTTTTTGGCAATTGGCTTTCCCGTGAAAAGAGACGTAAGTGCTGTCAGCATGGTTACACCGGCCGAAGGTCCGTCTTTTGGAATTGCCCCTGCGGGAACATGTATGTGAATATCGTGTTTGCTGAAAAAGCCTTCTTCAATCCCCAATTCTTTCGCATTTGACCGTATGAAGCTCAATGCGGCCGTTGCCGACTCTTTCATGACATCACCCAACTGGCCGGTCAGCGTCAAACCCTTTGAACCCGGCATGGAAGTGGCTTCAATAAACAGGATCTCCCCTCCGAATTGTGTCCAGGCAAGCCCCGTGGCAACCCCTGGAGTTGAAGTCCTGGCATTGATTTCGGAAGTAAATCGAACCGGTCCGAGAAATTTTGCGACACCATCGATTTTAACCGCTACGGCTTTTTTCTTTTTCTCCGCGATCTGGCTGGCAACCCCCCGGCAGATAGAGGCGATTTCCCTTTCAAGATTTCGCAGGCCGGCTTCACGCGTATACCCGGATATTAAATGCCTGAGAGCACCCTTTGAAATTTTGAGCTGCTTTGAACTCAGTCCGTGCGCTTCACGCTGGCGTGGAATCAGATATCGATTTGCGATATTAATTTTTTCATCTTCGGTGTATCCGTGAAGCGTCAAAATTTCCATCCTGTCGCGCAGTGCAGGAGGGATCGTATCCAGCACGTTCGCGGTTGTAATAAACATAACCTTTGACAGATCAAACGGAACATCCAGATAGTGATCTGAAAATGAAAAATTCTGCTCCGGATCAAGAACTTCAAGAAGAGCGGAAGATGGATCACCCCTGAAATCACTGCCTACCTTGTCGATTTCATCCAGCATGAAAACAGGATTGTTTGTTTCCGTTCGCCGAATTCCTTGTATGATTCGACCTGGCAGGGCTCCTACATAAGTTCTGCGGTGCCCCCTTACTTCAGCTTCATCCCTGACTCCTCCCAGGGCTATTCGAACAAATTTTCTTCCTAATGCTCTTGCGATCGAGTGTCCCAAAGAAGTTTTTCCGGTTCCGGGAGGTCCCGTAAAGCAAAGAATCGGTCCTTTTGATTCAGGCTTCAGTTTTCGGACCGCAAGATATTCGATAATCCGTTTTTTTGCCTTTTCAAGACCAAAATGATCGTCATCCAGAATTTTTCGAGCTTTTTGAATGTCAAGATTATCTACCGTGCTCTCATTCCAGGGCAGCGAGGTAATCCAGTCCAGGTAAGTGGAAGCAACCGTGTATTCCGAGGATGAGGGATGCATCCGAGACAGCCGGTCAAGCTCGCGTTCGGCCTCTTTCAATGCTTCTTCAGGTAAATTTTTCGCATCTATCTTAACCCGGTACTCTTCGACTTCAACACTTGTTTCATCTTTTTCACCCAGCTCCTCTTTGATGGCTTTCAGCTGCTGCCTCAAATAATATTCTTTCTGCTTTTTATCCATATCGCCTTTAACCTGAGACTGAATCTTACTTCCAAGTTCAAGAATCTCAAGTTGATAGTTTACAAGCCGGGTAACTTCCTTCAAACGGATTTTGACATCCGAGATTTCCAGAATCTTTTGTTTGTCTGCGATGGGAGTATTCAAGGTCGATGTAATCATATCTGCGAGAATCCCGGCGTCCTCTATGGATTTAGCCATAGTCCCAATATCCTGAGGCAATCCCGGAGACAGTTTGACGACCTGGTTGTAAACACTGAGCAAATTCGTCATCATCGCATGCATCTCTTTACTTTTCTCTTCTTTTTCACGGATCGGTGTCACTTTAGCCTGGAGATACGGCTTTCCTTTGATAAATTCCTTGATTTTAAATCTTCCAATACCCTGCACGACCAGCTGAGCCCTGTTATCATCCGCCTTGGCCATTTTCAGAATCAGAGCGCTGGTCCCTACTGTATGCAGATTTTCAGGAGAATAGACGTCGCTCAGGGTTTCAGTCTGTTTTGAGGAAATCAGACCAATTATCCGATCTCCCGCCATTGCACTGTCAATCAATTCGATGGACTGGCCTTCCATCACAACAAGCGGAAGGACCATCTTCGGGAAAAGGACAACATCGAACAGAGGAAGTATGGGTAGTTTTCGGGGCATATCATCAGGAGCAATATCCATCGGCATTTTTTGCTGATTCATATCATCCTCCAAGGTAAGAAAAATTAGCTGTTAGGGAATAACCGAATGTAACACCACAGAAAGAGCATTGTGATCGGCCGGTGAATGTTTTCAAATTAAACATCGCGCAGAATGGCCTATCCCTCTTGGATTGCAATAACTCGCGATTTGTCAAATTTCATCTTTGCAAGCCTTATTTTTAAAAAACCGTTTGTATAAGACGCGGATACCTGTTCCGTATCGATGGGGACGGGTAAAAAAAGAACCCGCTCAAACGGGCCATACTGAATTTCCGCCAGCCGGAATGTGGCTTTTTCCGCAGGAGGGGCACCTGTCCGTATTCCGTGTATCCGGACTGCCTTGGTATTAATCTCCAGCTCCAGATCGTCCTTGTCTACCCCTGCAATTTCCGCGAGAATAAAAATTTCCTCCGGTGCTTCATAAATGTCCATCAAGGGTTTCCAAGGGCCCTCGGAAAGAGTAAAAATGGGGCTCATGGATCGGAACATGCCTTCAATGTTCTTTTCAAACTTTGATTTTTCATGAACAAAATCATTACCAAATCGAATTTTAATAAAATCCATTTTCAACTCCTGCTATGGCAAAATTAAAAAGTTTAAACCCTGTTCTGTTACGGTGAGATTAAATAAGGAGTGTACTTTCCTGTGTCCTGGCTTCTTGCTGCTTTGGGTCTGGAACCATCTTCCACTCCATCAGAATCTGCTTGAAATTCAACATTTACCATTCCAGGATCTTTTTGTAAATAGGCTGAAATCTTTTCGGTGTCATTCTTTCCATATCCGTGCTAAAAAACACAGTTATGAGCAATCAAATTAATTCTGAAAATCCAGCGAAGCTCATCCTTGGCCTTCAATATTTTCTTTATTTCGGTGTTCTGGGTATTTATCTCCCCTATTTTAACCTATACTGCTTTCACCTTGATTTCAGCGGATTTCAAATCGGAGCCATGTCTGCCGTCAGAACCGTATCCACGGTTCTTTTCCCGCTATTCTGGGGTGCGGTTGCCGATCGGTTTCAAATCCGAAAACCCATTTATATATTTTGCAATTTCATAAGCTGTTTTATCTGGGCTGCTTTTCTGTTTACTGTCGATTTCGGTATGATGCTGGGGATATCCCTCTTCTATGGCATCTTCTATGCGCCCGTTATCTCATTCCTTGAAGCATTCACAATGGATGCCCTTGGAAAAAAGAAAAACCAGTATGGCAGGATACGCGTATGGGGGTCCATCAATTTTATCGCGTTTGTGGTTCTTATCGGCCGCCTGATCGATCTTCAGTCTGTTAACATTATCATTCCCTATATTTTTGCCGGCTCCTTACTTCAGGCCCTGTTTTCATTAAAAATACCAGGCAACGAGATTGTCAAAAAAGGATCATTCGGCCCAGGAGCCAGGGTGCTGCTTGAACCCCGGCTGATCATTTTCCTGGCCGCAGCCTTTTTAATGCTTTTAAGCCACGGGACTTATTACGGTTTTTTTTCAATCCACCTTGAAAAGCTGGGATATGGAAAAACATTTATCGGCATCACCTGGGCCCTGGCTTCTGTCGCCGAGATACTGGTGATGATCCATTCCGACAGAATCTTTAAAAAAATTTCCATTAAAACCGTACTGATCATTTCATTTTTCATCGCCGCAGCCAGGTGGCTGATTCTCAGCCTTACATCGTCAGCGGCCATCATACTCCTATCCCAGATTCTGCATGCCGGGACCTATGCAACCTTCCACATCGCGAGCATTCTTTACATTGACAACCTCATTCCCTCTGAAGCCAAAACATTCGGGCAGGCAGTAAACAACGCGGTCACCTACGGACTGGGAATGACGGCCGGCTTTATCTTAAACGGCCTCTTTTTCGATCAATTGGATTCATCCCTGCTTTTTGCCGGAAGTGCCGTGATCGCAATTGCCGGCGGTATTCTCATGAGCGCCGGGACCAAATCTAATCCGACCTGAAAACAACCTCACCATGTTCAGCATCCACTCGAATCTTCCCTTCCTTTTTTACCGTTCCCTTCAGGATTTCCATGGAAAGAGGGTTTTCAATAAGCTGCTGAATGGCACGTTTCAAAGGTCTGGCGCCATATACCGGGTCATACCCCTTCTCAGCCAGAAGTTTTCTGGCCCCATCACCGAGTTCAATCTCAATCTCCTGCGCGGCAAGTCTTTTTGCCAGCCGCTGAAACTGGATGTCCACGATATGGATAATCTGATCGCGCGAAAGGTTGTGGAATATAATGGTTTCATCGATCCGGTTCAGAAATTCCGGTTTGAAATTCCGGCGCAGGGCATCTGTAACCGCCTTAACCATCTCCTCTCTTCTTGCAATACCAAGTTCTTGAATATACTGACTGCCCAAATTGGAAGTCATGATGATAATGGTATTCTTGAAGTCAACCGTTCTGCCCTTTCCATCGGTCATTCTTCCATCATCTAGAATCTGCAGCAGCACATTGAAAACCTCGGGATGGGCTTTTTCGATTTCGTCAAAAAGAATCAAGGAATAGGGTCTCCTCCGGATGCTTTCCGTAAGATATCCTCCTTCATCGTATCCAACATATCCCGGCGGTGCGCCGATAAGCCGGGCCACAGCGTGCTTTTCCATATACTCCGACATATCGATCCGAACAACTGCCTGCTCACTGTCAAAGATGAATTCCGCCAGCGCTTTGGCGAGCTCGGTTTTCCCCACGCCGGTCGGCCCCATGAATATGAATGAACCGATCGGACGGTTGGGGTCCTGCAATCCGGAGCGGGCTCTCCGAACCGCATTCGAAACCGCGATAACCGCTTCTTCCTGGCCGATAACCCTTTTTGAGAGCCGATCTTCCATTTGAATCAGCTTTTCCCTTTCACCTTCAAGCATCTTTGCAACCGGAATTCCGGTCCATCTTGAAATAACCTGGGCAATATCTTCATCGTCAACTTCTTCCTTGAGCATTCGACGCTCAGACTGAAGCTCGGACAGCTCGCTGTTCGCCTTTTCAAGCCGCCTCTGAAGATCTCCTGCTTTTCCGTACCGGATCTCGGCGACCCGGGTCAGGTCTCCTTCCCGCTCCGCCTGCTGTTCCTCGATACCAAGCTGTTCGATCTCTTCTTTAATCTTCCGTATGATCTGGATCT